>NZ_SMKP01000107.1:0-34896 GCF_004349015.1 Nonomuraea diastatica | reverse complement strand
GTCCTGGATGGGGTGCTGTGTGTCGGGGGTGAGGTGGCTGAGCTGCGTCCGGGATCGGGCGCCGCGTCGCGCGTCGCGGCCGAGATGGGTGAGTTCGGCGACGCCCGTAACCGGCGATGCGTAAGCCGCCGTGACCGGCATGCCTACGGCCCTGACCCCCCGGGTGGCGCGGCGCCGGGTCCGGCTGAGGCGGCTGAGTTCCGTGCCACCCGACCCGGGGACGCGATGCCCGGCGTGGTCGCTGACGGCCGGGCTTCGCGACGCGCTGAATTCGGCGACGCACGCCTGCCGGGGACATCGGCGCCCGCCATGACCTGATGGCGCGCTGGAGCCGGACCACGCGTGAGCCGGCGTCAGGGCGGAGGAGCGGGCGTCAGGGCGAGCGAGCAGGGGTCAGGGCGGGGAGCGGGGTTGGCGTCAGGGCATGGCGCCCGGTGTGATCAACCCCGTCTCGTACGCCAGCACCACGGCCTGCACCCGGTCGCGCAGCCCCAGCTTGGTCAGCACGTTGCCGACGTGCGTCTTCACCGTGGTCTCGCTCACCACGAGCTTGGCCGCGATCTCCGCGTTGGACATGCCCTTCGCGATCAGCCGCAGCACCTCCAGCTCCCGCTCGGTCAGCCGGTCGAGCCGCGCGGGGGTGGCCTGCTCGTGAGCGGGCGGCAGCCGCGTGGCGAACCGGTCGAGCAGCCGCCGCGTCACGCTGGGCGCCACGATCGCGTCACCGGCCGCCACCACGCGGATCGCCTGCACCAGTTCGTCGGGCGGCACGTCCTTCAGCAGGAACCCGGAGGCGCCGGAGCGCAGCGCCTCCACGATGTACTCGTCCAAATCGAACGTCGTCAGCACCAGCACTTTCGGCACGTGCGCCGACGGCGCCGCCTCCCGCACGATCCTGCGGGTGGCCTCGATGCCGTCGACCCCCGGCATCCGGATGTCCATGAGCACCACGTCGGGCAGCAGCGCCCGCGTCTGCTCCTGCGCGCCTTTGCCGTCGCCGGCCTGGCCCACCACCGTGATGTCGGGTTCGGCCTCGAGAATCAGGCGGAATCCCGTACGCAGTAGCGGCTGGTCGTCCACCAGCAGCACTCTGATCGTCATTGGCCGTCCTTCAACGGGAATCTCGCCCGCACTTCGAAACCGCCCCCGGGTAGCGGACCGACGCTGAGAATTCCACCATAGAGGGCAACCCTTTCACGAATGCCCACCAAACCATGACCGGGCCGCGCCGGCTCCCCGGCCGTGCCCTCGCCGTCGTCGGCCACGCGTACGTCCAGCTCGTGCGGCGCGTGGCGGACCGTCACCACCGCCTCCGTCCCGGCGCCCGCGTGCCGCATGCTGTTCGTCAGCCCTTCCTGGACCAGCCGATAGGCGGCCAGGTCGACCCCCGCGGGCAGCGGCGGCGGCTCGCCCTCGACGATCAGCTGCGTGGGCAGCCCGGCCTCACGCATCTGCTCGACCAGCGCGGGCAGGTCGTCCATGCCCGGCTGTGGGCCCAGCTCGGCACGGGCGTCGGTGCGCAGCACGCCGACGATGTTGCGCATCTCGGACATGGCCATCCGGCCGGTGTGCTCGATCGCCGTCAGCGCCTCGCGGGCCAGACCGGGGTCGGAGGACAACACCTTGCGCGCCGCGGCCGCCTGCACGGTCATCACGCTGACGTGGTGGGCGACGACGTCGTGGAGCTCGCGGGCGATCCTCGACCGCTCCTCCGCCCGCGCGGCCCGCGTGTCGGCCGCGCGGGCCCGCTCCAGCCGCGCCGCACGGCCTCGCAGCTCCTCCCTGTAGGCGCGGCGCAGCCGCAGGCTCCGGCCCGCGCCCCACACCGAGACCAGCACCATGGCCACCACCACGTGGTCGCTCAGGCTCGTGGCCCTGGGCGGGCCCGCCGCGGCGCCGAGGGTGTACGCCAGCACCGAGATCAGCAGCCCGCCCAGCGCCATCGCCAGGCCCCGGTTGGAGGCCACGGAATAGAGCAGCACCAACCCGGACAGGCCCGGCACCCCGGTGCTGTATCCGAACGCGGTCAGCAGCGTCTCCGTCACCAGCCCCGCGCACAACGCCGCCAGCGGCCACCGCCTGCGCACGGCCACGGGGGCGCACGCCAGCAGCACCAGCAGCACACCGGACGGATCGGGCTCGCGTATGCCGTCGACCGCCAGGCCCCCGGACGGCAGCCGTCCGGTGTCGTAGAGAACGAACAGCGCCACCGAGGCCGCGGCCACCACCCCGGCGAGCACCGTGTCGTGGAACCTGGTCCGGTCTATCCGCACCGCTTCACTGTAGGCCCAGGCCAGAGCACGCAACCTCCTCCCTCGGGAGGATTAGCGCGCACGCCCCCGGCCACGCCGCGCCCCTGGGACGCGCGCTCAAAACTCGTCGGCGACACAGCGGCGGTGTCGTGGGACGCGCGCTCAGAGCTCGTCGGTGGCCGAGCGGCGGCTGCTGCGGACGGTGTCGCCTGGCCGGCGGTCGGGCACCGGCGGCGGGGTGCCGCCGAACTCCGGGCACAGCGCCTGGTGGTCGCACCAGTCGCACAGCCGGCTCCGGCGCGCCCGCCACTCGCCCGACCGCAGGGACCGCTCGATGGCCGCCCACAACGCCATCACCTTACGCTCGGTGGCCAGCAGGTCGGCCTCGTCGGGCGCGTAGCGCAGCACCTCGCCCTTGCCCCCCAGGTAGACCAGCTGCAGCAGCCGGGGCACCTGCCCGCGCAGCCGCCACAGCACCAGGGCGTAGAACTTCATCTGAAATAACGCCTTGGCCTCGAAATCGGGCCCTGGCGCGCTGCCGGTCTTGTAGTCGACCACCCTGACCTCGCCGGTCGGCGCCACGTCGAGCCGGTCGACGTAGCCCCGCAGCATCAACCCTCCGTCGAGCATCGCCTCGACGTAGAGCTCCCGCTCGGCGGGCTCCAGCCGCGTCGGATCCTCCAGCGTGAAATAGCGCTCCAGCATGCCGCGCGCCTGCGCCAGCCACTCGGCCTGCTCGGCCTCGTCGGCGAACATCTCGCCGTAGTGCGGGTCGTCGTCGAGCAGCCGCCGCCACTGCGGCTCCAGCAGCTCCAGCGCCGCGCTCACGGAACGCCGCGGCGCCGGCAGGTCGTAGAGGCGCTCCAGGACCGCGTGCACCACCGTGCCCCGCACCGCCGCCTGCGACGGCTTCTCGGGCAGCTGGTCGATCACTCGGAAACGGTAGAGCAGCGGACATGTCATGAAATCGCCCGCCCGGGACGGGGAGAGAGCTCCGATGATCGCCGGCTCGGTCAAGGTCATGCACCGCACTCTAGGTCAAGAGCCCGACAGAATAACGCCCGCGGAATGAGGATCACGTGATCCGGCGCGTAGCATCAAGGCAGCAACAGCACGTGCCAACGGGAAGTCCGCGACACGGACCGCAGCCCGGCCCTCCGGCCGGGCGACGCGACGGGTTCCCCGCGGCGAGGATGTCAAGGAGTGCGGTGAGCGAGCAGAGCCCGCGACAGGAGTTCTCCGGCCTTCGGATGGGAAAGCCGTTCGGCATTCCGGTTTACGTCTCGTGGACATGGTTCATCGTGGCGGCCTTCATCACCATGCTTGTCGGGCCGAGAATGCAGATCATGCTGCCCGAGCTGAACAGCACGGCCGCATACGCCGTCGCGTTCGTGTTCGCGGTGCTGCTGTACGTCTCGGTGCTGCTGCACGAGCTAGCGCACAGCGTGCTGGCCAAGGCCTACGGCCTGCCGGTCCGGCGGATCACCCTCTACTTCCTCGGCGGCGTGTCGGAGATCGAGAAGGAGCCGCCGACGCCGGGCAAGGAGTTCCTGGTGGCCGCCGCGGGCCCCGCGCTCTCGCTGGGCCTGGGCGGGCTCGGGCTGGCCGCCGACATCTACGTGATCAACGACGGCGGCATCCCCGAGGCGCTCGTCTGGCAGCTGTGGGTGGCCAACCTCATCGTCGGCGTGTTCAACCTGCTGCCCGGGCTGCCGCTCGACGGCGGCAGGATGTTGCGCGCCGGCGTCTGGAAGCTCACCAAGAACCCGGGCTCCGGCACCATCGTCGCCGCGTGGGGCGGCCGGGTGCTGGCCGTGCTCCTCGTCGTCGTGCCGGTCGCGACGGCGCTGTCCGACGGGCGCGAGCTCGACCTCACCGACCTGCTGTGGCCGATCGTGCTGGCCATGTTCATCTGGCTCGGCGCCAGCCAGTCGCTGCGCGTGGCCAAGATCCGGGCCAAGATCCCGCAGGTCAACGCCCGCACCCTCGCGCGCAGGGCCGTTCCCGTGGCCGCCGAGACGCCGCTGGCCGAGGCGCTGCGGCAGGCGGGCGAACGCCGGGCCGGCGCCATCGTCGTGGTCGACCACGACGGCCAACCCCTCGCCATCGTCAGTGAGGCCGCCGTCCAGGCCACGCCCGAGCACCGCCGCCCCTGGGTGAACGTCGCCTCCCTC
This sequence comes from Nonomuraea diastatica, assembly GCF_004349015.1. NCBI lineage: Bacteria > Bacillati > Actinomycetota > Actinomycetes > Streptosporangiales > Streptosporangiaceae > Nonomuraea > Nonomuraea diastatica. The sequence continues at coordinate 30,470 of NZ_SMKP01000107.1, read as the reverse complement.
GCCAAGTCGCTCGAGCCCGACATGGTGCTCGCCGCCGATCTGGAGGGCGAGCCCCTCATCGACGCCATGCGCGAGGCCCCGGGCAGCGAATACCTGCTCGTGGAGCGCGGCGGCGAGATCTACGGCGTGCTGGCCACGGCCGACGTGAACCGGGTCTTCTCCGGCGTCTGATTTGTCCCACTCGTTTAAGCGGCAGCCCCCGGATAGGGTCGTGTCCAGCAGTTTCGGGTGGGCCGGAGCCGACTCTGGCGATTTCTGCGATGTGACGACTGGCCGATAGTGTGCTGTTTGGCCAGACTTGCACAGTTGAGGGGTTTGCCGCGGTCGACCGGTTCGCCGAATCGAGACGAGGTGGCCGCGACGTGGCCTCGTCGTCGGGGTACGTATGGCTGGTGACCATGCGGGTGCCGTAATACCGCCGGCTTCCGGGGAGGAGAGTTGAGTGACCGAGCGCAGCGAGGGCACCAATGAGCGCAGCACGGTCGTCATGAGGGAGGACGCATGACCGACCAAGGCTTCGGAGTGGTGCGTCCGCTTCCTGGAAATGGGCTGGTCGCCTACGAGGGCGGGCTGCTGCTCGTGTGCGACGCCGGCGAGTCCGCGGCCGACGACCTGCTCGAGGCGCTGCGCGCGACGGCCTCGTCCGGCGGGGACGGCCGCGCGCTGGCCCGGCGCGCCGCCCAGGTGCTCGCGGCCAACATGGCGGGCGACCCGGCCACCTGCGCGGTGGCGGGCTCCGTCGGCGACGGCGTGGCGGTCCTGGTCAGCGGCTCCGCGGCGGCCACCATCGCCACCCCGGCAGGCGAGACGCGGCTGGCCGGCAGCGACTCCCTGACGTGGGCCGACCGGCTCGTCACCGGCACCGTCGAGCGCGTCGAGCTGAGCCTGCCCGGCGCCGGCAGCCCGCACCCCGCGGTCCGGTTCGACGGCGGCGTCGTGCACGGCGGCGGCCTGGTGGGCGATTTCTCCGAGCAGCCCTCGGCACCTGCCGTGTCCAGGCCGCTCACCAGCGAGATGCCCGCCACCGGCCTCCACGTCGAGCCCGACCTCATCCAGCCGCCCGCGCAGCAGCCCGTCGAGCGCCCTCCCTACCCGCTGGCCGACCAGCCGCCGGCCACCTCGGGCCCTCAGCCGGGCCCCCACTCGGGTCCGCAGCCGGTCGAGCAGCCGTCCTACCTGACGCCCGCGGACCAGCCGCCCCCCTACGGCCCGCCGCAGGACCAGCCGCCACCCCTGCCCGAGCCGCAGCAACAGTTCCCCTCCTACGACGAGCCCGCGCACCCGGGCAACGGCGAGCAGCAGGCCCAGCAGCACATGCGGCCGCCCGACCACTACGACCAGCCCGGTCCGCCCGGGCCCGGCCCGCAGGAGCACTACGACCAGCCCGGCCCGCCCCAGCAGCAGGATCAGCAGGCCGACCACGGCGACCGGCCGCTGGTCTACGGGGTCGACTGCAAGAACGACCACTTCAACGATCCCCGTGTGCCCTACTGCGCCGTCTGCGGCATCGCCCTGGTCCAGCGCACCCTCGTCCCCTACAAAGGGCCGCGTCCCTCGCTCGGGGTCCTCGTCCTCGACGACGGCACGGCACTGCCCCTGGAGACCGACTACCTTCTCGGCCGCGACCCGGAGCGCGCGCCCGAGGTGGCCGGCGGCAGCGCGAGGCCGGCCAAGGTGACCAGCCCCGACGGCTCGGTCTCGCGCCGCCACCTGCGCGTGGCGCTGGACGGATGGGACGTCAACCTGGTGGATCTGGGCTCGGTCAACGGCACCCAGATCCAGCCGCCCGGCGACCCCAACTTCTACGACATCCCGCCCAACGAGCCGGTCACCATCGCCCCGGGCACGACCGTCCGGGTGGGGGTGTCCCGCACGCTCCGCTTCGAAGCCCACCGGGGCTGACACCGCGCCGTCTGACGCTCGCGCCCTCGCTGAGGGCGCGAGCGTTCCCGGTCGATGACGGGCGCCCGGGTACGTCCATGATCCAGAGCCATTCCAGCCTTCGGTGCGTGAGACGACACCGCGGGTGGGTTGCGGCGTCCGAGGCGCGGACGCGGGATCGGCGGCCACACAGGGGATCCCGGCCGAGGAGCACAGATTTTATAGGCCTATATCCGGAAAAGCCTCAGCCTGGCAAAAAACCGAGGAATAGGCGAAGGATCTTCACGAGTGACGGGCCACTGGGGCAGGTTTTCCGCCCTAATGGGGCCCGGAACCGGTCGTCCGTAACCCCGGGATTCCGCCTGTGCGGAAGAAGGCCGGCGCCCGCTAGACCGGCCGGAAAGACCGTACCCCGCGCAACATGCGCACCGCCGCCTCCAGGCCCCCGGCGGCCTCCAGTGCCCGCCCCGCCGCCGTGGCGAACCGGCTCACCAAGTGCTCGTCACCGTCGCTGAACCCGCGCCCCGCCACCCACAGGTGCGTGGAGTCCCGCGTCGCCATCGGCACGGGCATGGACAGGAAACCCGGCTCGCCCACCGACACGTCACGCGCCAGCCGCACCGTCGCCGGTGACGCCACGAGCTCCTTCATCACCCCCGACTCCGCCAGCCACCGTCGCACGCGCAGCGGATCGCCTGGCGGGGTGTGCACGTGGATCGAGCACGCGTGCCGGCGCAGCACGTCCACCCGGACGAATCCGGCATTCCCGGTGCCCGCGACGGCCGCGGCGGTACGGGTGAGCCGGTCGATCAGGTTCGCCGCCTCCAGGCAGGAGAAGACGGCGATGAGCTCGCGCATGGCGACGTCGGCACGGTCGTATGGCATCGCGGTGCCCCTCAAGGGAGAGGGTGAGATCGCGTACCCCGATCACGCGACCCTTACGTGCGGGTGCCCCGACTATCGCCCTGGACGGCGCCCTTGACCAGACCTCGACAGGAAATCAGGATTTCCGGCCCGCGGGCTCGTCCTGCCGCAGGCGCGCCCACGCCACGTCGTCGGCCCGGGTGCCGTCCGGCTGCGGGAACAGCTCACGGTGCACGCCCTCCCGGCTGAACTCCGCGCGTTCCAGCACCCTCTGCGAGGCCGTGTTGCCCGCCTCGGTGCCCGCCACGATCCGGTGCAGGGGCGTGCTCGCGAAAGCCCAGTCCACCAGCAGTCGCACCGCCCGCGTCATGAGCCCCTTCCCCCGGTGCGACGGCACCAGCGAGTATCCGATCATCCCCTGCCCCAGTGCCGGGGCCACCTGCGTCAGCTGCAGGTGCCCCGCGAACGCCCGCGAGGCCGCGTCCCTGATCGCCAACTCGACCCGCTGCCCCGAGGCCCACCAGTAGCCGGTGTAGCGGCAGCGCCGCTCGTTGTCCTCCAGCGTGGCCGGCGGCCCCACGGAGTAGACCGCCACGCTCGGCTCGGCCATCATCCGGTGGAAGTCCATGGCGTCCTCGGCGGTTAGCGGCTCCAGCACCACGACCCCGTCGGTGAGCTCTCCGCCCTCGAAGAAGGGAAGGTACGGCTCCGCCACCGCCACGGCGTCGCCCGCGAGCCGACCGAACGTGACGAAGTCGACAAACCGCCCGTCCCGCACCTGCTTGGCGTCCCGCTTGCGCCCCTCCTCGCGGAAACCCGCTTTGTACGCCACCCGCAGGCCCGCGACGTTCTCCACCTCGGTCTGCAGCTCGACCCGGCGCAGCCCGTGGTCGAACAGCCAGTCGGTGACCGCCCTTGCCGCCGTGGCCGCCACGTTCTTGCCCCGGGCCCACGGTGCCACCATGTAGCCGATCTCGGCCACGCCCCAGCGGTCCGGCGGGCGCACGCCGATGGACCCGGCGTACCGGCTGTTCTCCGTGATCGCGAACTCGGCGCCGCCGTCCCGCCACTTCGCCGCCGCCAGGTCGAAGTAGTGCCGCACGTGCTCGGGCAGGTAGGGCGACGGCAGCACCGGCAGGAACCTGGCCGTCACCGGATCGCCGCAGGTCATGACGATGGCCTCGGCGTCGGCCTCCGCGGGAGGACGCAGGATCAGGGAACCGGTGGAGATCACGTCGCGCGGGAGCATCACCCATAGATATCGCGCGTCCTGACGTGCTCGAAAGCCCTATAACCTTGCCGCCATGGGTTTCCGCAGGCATGGGCCTTTCCAGGCGGGGGATCAGGTGCAGCTCACCGACCCCAAGAACAAGCGCCACACGATCACGCTCAAGGAGGACGGCGTCTTCCACACCCACAAGGGCGCCATCCCGCACAGCGATCTGATCGGCCAGCCTGAAGGCTCCGTCGTGCGCTCCTCAGGCGGCACCGCCTACCTCGCCTTCCGCCACCTGCTGCAGGACTACACGCTGGCCATGCCGCGCGGCGCGGCCGTCATCTACCCGAAAGACGCCTCCATGATCGTCGGCATGGCCGACATCTTCCCCGGCGCCCGGGTCATCGAGGCCGGCGTCGGCTCCGGCGCGTTGACCTGCTTCCTGCTGCGCGCGGTCGGCGCCGAGGGCCACGTCACGTCCTACGAGCGGCGCCAGGAGTTCGCCGACGTGGCGCGCAAGAACGTCGAGAAGTTCTTCGGGTCCGAAAAAGGGGGCCCCGTGGACGGCAACTGGCGCCTGGTCGCCGGCGACCTGGTGGCCTCGATCGACGAGGTCGACGTCGACCGCGTCATCCTCGACATGCTCGCCCCCTGGGAGTGCGTCGACGCGGCCGCCAAGGCGCTGACGCCGGGGGGTGTGATCTGCTGTTACGTGGCCACGACGACCCAGCTGTCCAAGACGGTCGAGGTCATTCGCGATCATGGGTGTTTCACCGAGCCGCATGCGTGGGAGACCCTGGTTCGCGACTGGCACGTCGAAGGACTCGCGGTGAGACCGGATCATCGGATGATCGGCCACACCGGGTTCCTCGTCACCGCCCGCCGCATGGCCGACGGCGTGACCCCGCCGCCGCGCCGTCGACGACCGAAGGGGACGACTGAAGAACTATGACAATTTGGCCACGAGGGTGCGTTGGTGCGTGACACGGGAACAGATCGCCGTGTTCATATGCTGGGAGTATTAAACGCACTATTGGGGATTAATCACCGAATACTGAATGTCACACGACGAACACTGCCCGGCCAGGTTACGGAGGGGCCCGAGATAGGTAAGGTCCTTAGTAGTCGCCCTCGACTGGGAAGGAGGTGACGGGGCGTGGCAGCTCGCGATGATGCTGAGGCTCGAGCCGCGCAGCGCGAACGGGAGGTCGCTGATCTTTCAACACAGGTCTCCTTCCTCCAGGAGGAGATCACCGCGCTGAGGCGGAAGCTGGCCGAGTCACCCCGTCAGGCCAGGGTCCTCGAAGAGCGTCTCCATGAGGCACAGGCGAACCTGGCGGCCGTGACCGGCCAGAACGAACGCCTGGTGGCCACACTCAAGGAGGCCAGGGACCAGATCGTCGCCCTCAAGGAGGAGGTCGACCGGCTGGCGCAGCCGCCATCCGGCTTCGGCACCTTCCTGGAGGCCCGAGAAGACGGCACGATCGAGGTGTTCACCGGTGGCCGCAAGCTCCGGGTGAACGTCAGCCCCGCCGTCGACGTCGCTTCGCTGCGGCGTGGCCAGGAGGTCATGCTCAACGAGGCGCTCAACGTGGTCGAAGCCCTCGGCTACGAAGAGGTCGGCGAGATCGTGATGCTCAAAGAACTGCTCGACGAGGGGAAGCGGGCCCTGGTCATCTCGCACGCCGACGAAGAGCGCGTCGTGCGACTGGCCGAATCGCTGGTCGGCCAGCCCATCAGGGCGGGCGACTCGCTCCTGCTCGAACCTCGCTCCGGCTACGTCTACGAGCGCATACCCAAGTCCGAAGTCGAAGAGCTCGTGCTCGAAGAGGTCCCCGACATCTCCTACGAGGAGATCGGCGGTCTCATGCGGCAGATCGAGCAGATCAGGGACGCGATCGAGCTGCCCTACCTGCACGCCGACCTGTTCCGCGAGCACAAACTCCGTCCCCCGAAGGGCGTGCTGCTGTACGGCCCGCCCGGTTGCGGTAAGACGCTCATCGCCAAGGCCGTCGCCAACTCCCTGGCCAAGCAGGTCGCGGAGAAGACCGGCCAGTCCGGCAAGAGCTTCTTCCTCAACATCAAGGGCCCGGAGCTGCTCAACAAGTACGTCGGTGAGACCGAGCGGCACATCCGCCTCGTCTTCCAGCGAGCCCGCGAGAAGGCCTCAGAGGGCACCCCGGTGATCGTGTTCTTCGACGAGATGGACTCGATCTTCCGCACCCGAGGCTCGGGCGTGTCCTCCGACGTCGAGAACACCATCGTCCCTCAGCTGCTGTCGGAGATCGACGGCGTCGAGGGGCTGGAGAACGTCATCGTCATCGGCGCCTCCAACCGCGAGGACATGATCGACCCGGCGATCCTGCGGCCCGGCCGCCTGGACGTCAAGATCAAGATCGAGCGGCCGGACGCCGAGGCGGCCAAGGACATCTTCTCGAAATACCTCATCTCTGACCTACCTCTGCATCCCGATGACCTGACGGAGCACTCCGGCTCCCGCGAGGCCACCATCCAGGGCATGATCCAGAGTGTCGTCGAGCGCATGTACACCGAGAGCGAGGAAAACCGCTTCCTCGAGGTGACCTACGCCAACGGCGACAAGGAGGTCCTCTACTTCAAGGACTTCAACTCCGGCGCGATGATCCAGAACATCGTCGACCGGGGCAAGAAGATGGCCATCAAGCAGTTCCTCGAATCCGGCCAGAAGGGCCTGCGGGTGCAGCACCTGCTCACGGCCTGCGTGGACGAGTTCTCCGAGAACGAAGACCTGCCCAACACCACCAACCCCGACGACTGGGCCCGCATCTCCGGCAAGAAGGGCGAGCGGATCGTCTACATCCGCACGCTCGTCTCCGGCAAGCAGGGCACCGAAGCCGGCCGGTCCATCGACACCGTCGCCAACACCGGCCAGTACCTGTAACACCCCTTGATCGGGAGGGCCGCGCGGGAGACCGCGCGGCCCTCCCGCGTCCGCGGCCCCCGTCGCGGCGACACGGCCGCTTCGGCATGCGCCCCACCCGGTGCGTGCCCCCGCCGCCCGGGTCGCCACCCGGGGCTGCGGGCATCCCGGGTGCGCCCGTGGCGGGTCGCCCGCCGGGGAAGGCGCCGGCCACGCCTAGCATGGCGATCATGGAGTACCTCAACCCCGGGCGCGGCCCGTACACCGCGCAGGACCGCGCGCTCATCGGAGCCGAGCACGCCCGCCAGGCCCGCGCCCGCTTCGCCGGGCACCGCGGCTACCGGCCCACGCCCGTCCACACCATCCGCGGGTTCGCGGGTACGTACGCCGTGCACATCAAGGACGAGAGCCTGCGCATGGGGCTGGGCAGCTTCAAGGCGCTCGGCGGCGCCTACGCCGTGCGTCTGATGGCCGAACGCGAGCCAGGAGGCCCGCCGTTCGTGTGCGCCAGCGCCGGCAACCACGGCATCTCCGTGGCCGCGGGAGCCGCGGAGGCAGGCGTGCCGTGCGTGGTGTATTTGAGCGAGCACGTCCCCGAGGCGTTCGAGCGGCGGCTGCGCGCCCTCGGCGCGGAGGTGCGGCGCAGCGGCCGGCACTACGACGACAGCATGGCCGCCGCGCTCCGCACGGCCGAGGAGCAGGGGTGGCGGCTGGTCTCCGACAGCTCGTGGGAGGGCTACACCGCCGTCCCGCTCGACGTCATGCGCGGCTACACGGTCCTGTTCGACGAACTCCCCGGTCTCGACGAACTCTCCGGCCTCGGCGCGCCCTCTTCCGCGGCTGAGCCCGCCGGGAGCGGCGCGGCCGAGGGCCCTGGCGCGCCCACGCACGTGTTCGTGCAGGCCGGGGTCGGCGGGCTGGCCGCGGCGGCGGCCGGATACGTACGCGACCGCTGGGGCGAGCAACCCAGGATCGTCATCGTCGAGCCCGAGGGCGCGCCCTGTCTGCTCGAAAGCGCCCGCGCCGGCAAGCCCGTCCGCATCACCGGCGGGCACACCACGCTCGGCAGGCTCGACTGCCTCGAACCCTCCCTCATCGCCCACCGCCTCCTGTCCCACCTCGCCGACCTCTACATGACGATCACCGACGAGCAGGCGGACGCCGCGGTCCGGCTCCTGACCGCGCACGGCGTGGCCCTGTCGCCGTGCGGCGCCGCCGGAGCAGCCGGGCTGCTCGAACTCGGCGACGCCTCCCGAGGAGCGCTCGGCGTCGACGACCGCTCACGTGTGTTGCTCGTGGGAACAGAGGGCCCCGTGGAACCAAAATGATCGACCTTTACGTCAAAGGGGCGTGCATTCACCCAACCGGCCGAAGCATGTCCGGGGGGACGGCCGGTTGGCCGAGCTCGACCTCCTGCGATTCATCGCCGCCCTCGCCGTCGTCGCCTTCCACTATCTGGTCGCGTACGCGTCCGTCTGGGGGGACAGGCCCGCCGAGTTGTTCCCGGCGCTGGCGCCCATCGCGGGGTTAGGCATCCTCGGGGTGGAGTTGTTCTTCATCATCAGCGGGTTCGTCATCCTGATGACCGTCTGGGGCCGAGGGCTGGGCGGCTTCGCCCGGTCCCGCTTCGTCCGTCTCTATCCCGCGTACTGGCTCAGCCTCGGCGCCGTCGCCGCCCTCTACGCGATCACCGGCGCCAAGGCGCTCAACCCAAAACTTTCACCAGGCGAATACCTGGTGAACGCCACCATGCTCCAGCGGCTGTTCAAGGTCACCGACGCCAGCGGAGTCTACTGGTCGCTCTGGGCCGAGCTCCGCTTCTACCTGCTGATGGCCGTCCTCGTGATCATCGGCGTGACGTACCGGCGCGTGCTGGCCTTCGCGGGTGTTTGGCTGGTCGCCGCCCTCGGCGCGGAACTGCTCGGCAACGACCTGCTCGACGAGATCGTCATGCCGCGCTACGCCCCCTATTTCGTGGCCGGCATGTCCCTGTACCTCATCCACAAACACGGCAGCGCCTGGCTGCCCTGGCTGTACGTGGCCGGCGGGTACGGCCTGTCGATCAACGCCGCGCTCGGGCGTGTGCACAGCCGTGTCGAGGCCGCGGGCTTCAAGAACATGCCCGTCACCGACGTCAGCGTCATCATCACCATCACCCTGATCTTCGCCGTGATGGCCCTGGTCGCCCTCGGCCTGCTCAGGCTCAGGCCGTCGAGGACGCTCACCGCGCTCGGCGGGGTCACATACCCGCTTTACCTGTTCCATGGCGTGGTCGCGGTGGCCCTCATCCCCGTGCTCGTCGAGGACCTGCCCCCGTGGGCCGTCGCCGTCACCGCGACGCTGGTCGCGATTCTCCTGTCGTACCTAGTCCATGCCTTTGCCGAACGCCCTGTCCAGCGACTTCTCAAGCCGCGCAAGGCACCGCAAAGCACATCAGGTCCCGCCGTACAGGTTGAAAAGGCGTCGGTGCCATAACCTTGTGGCCTTGGGGCACTGTGAAGGGCATAGGCTCGGGCATATAAACGGCGGATAGACAGACCCGGACGAACAGAGGGTGTTGCATGACGGTGCGTCGGGTGATGGGCATCGAGACCGAGTACGGCATTTCCGTACCTGGTCAGCCAGGCGCCAACGCGATGGTGACCTCCTCACAGGTCGTGAACGCCTACCTGGCCGCCTCGGCGGCCCGCGCGCGCAGGGCGCGGTGGGACTTCGAGGAGGAAAACCCGCTGCGCGACGCGCGCGGGTTCGACCTTGCCCGGGAGGTGGCCGATCCCACCCAGCTCACCGACGAGGACCTCGGCCTCGCCAACGTCATCCTCACCAACGGCGCCCGGCTCTACGTCGACCACGCCCACCCCGAGTACAGCGCGCCCGAGTGCACCAATCCCCGGGCTGCCGTCATCTGGGACAAAGCGGGCGAGCGGGTCATGTACGACGCGGCAACCCGAGCCTCTGCCATCCCCGCCAACGCCCCCATCCAGCTCTACAAGAACAACACCGACGCCAAAGGCGCCTCCTACGGTTGTCACGAGAACTACCTGATGCGGCGCGCCACCCCCTTCGCCGACATCGTCAGGCACCTCACCCCGTTCTTCGTCTCCCGTCAGGTCGTCGTCGGCGCGGGCAAGGTCGGCATCGGCCAGGACTCCCGCGGAGAAGGGTTCCAGATCAGCCAGCGGGCCGACTTCTTCGAGGTCGAGGTCGGGCTCGAGACCACGCTCAAGCGGCCCATCATCAACACCCGTGACGAACCGCACGCCGACCCCGAGAAATATCGCAGGCTGCACGTCATCATCGGCGACGCCAACATGTCCGAGATCTCGACCTATCTCAAGCTCGGGTCCACCGCGCTCGTCCTCGCCATGATCGAGGACGGCTTCCTCACCCGCGACCTCGCCGTCGACAACCCCGTGCAGGCACTGCGGGCCGTCTCCCACGACCCCGCCTGCCGCTACGAGATCCCCATGCGCGACGGGCGCAAGCTCACCGCCATCCAGCTCCAGATGGAATATCTCGAGCAGGCCCGCAAATACGTCGAGGAACGCGGCACCGCCCACGACGAGATGAACAAGGACATCCTCGACCGCTGGGAGTCCGTGCTCACCCGCCTCGCGGAAGACCCGATGCAGCTCGCCCGCGAGCTCGACTGGGTCGCCAAGCTCGAACTCCTCGAGGGCTATCGCAGCCGCGACGGCCTGGCCTGGTCCCATCCCAGGCTCCAGCTCGTCGACCTGCAATATTCCGACATCCGCCCCGACCGAGGGCTCTACAACCGCCTCATCGCCCGCGGGCGCATGCAGCGTCTCGTCAGCGAGGAAGAGGTCCAGCGCGCCGTCGAACACCCGCCCACCGACACCCGCGCCTACTTCCGCGGCCGCTGCCTGAGCCAGTACAGCGAAGCCGTCGCGGCCGCCTCCTGGGACTCCGTCATCTTCGACATCCCCGGCAGGGAGTCACTGCAGCGCGTGCCGACCTTGGAGCCGCTGCGCGGCACCAAGGCCCACGTCGGAGAGCTCTTCGACCGCTGCCGCACCGCCGCCGACCTGGTGGCCGCGCTCACCGGCGGCGACTGACCACACCTCGCGCGGGGACCGCCTCACAGCAGGCTCACGCCGAGCGTCAGCGTGCCCGCCGCCAGGCTCACGCCGCCCGCCACGGTCAGCCAGATCAGCTTGCTCGGCTTGGTGTCGCTCGGGCGCACCACCGACAGGAAGAAGCCCAGCGGCATCAGGATCGGCGCGGCCACGATCAGCGTGCGCACCACGGCCTTGACGCCTTCCGGCAGGCTCGCCTGATCCACGTACACCATCGCCACCAGGGCGAAGAGCACCAGCACGCCTGCGTGAGCGTGACCCGCCCGCCACAGGCCGCGTCGCACCGGATTGTCGAGGTAGCCTGGAACGTTCCGCATGAGGAACGACAGCAACGAGACACCGCCGAAGGCGACCAGGGGGACTGTGATGAGGAGCACACCGGCAGCGCTCAGGGACGAAGGGGACATCGCAACCTCCTGCGAGTACGGGAGACCCATTATTGGATAGCTTTACTATCTGGTCAACCTCGCAAGATCACTGGGTGATCGGCGCGAATTGTCGCCCGGTTCGGGGAAGATATGCAGGAGAGGCAGTCCCCCAGACGGAGGTAGGACATGGCAACCAAGGACACCGGCGGCCAGAAGCAGACCGGTCGGCGCGAGGCCGAAGTCGAGGAGACCGAGGCCTCGGCGGCGCCGGACGTTCAGGAGCGGCAGGAGAAGCTCACGGACGATGTCGACTCGATTCTGGATGAGATCGACGAAGTTCTCGAAGAGAACGCAGAGGAATTCGTGCGCAGCTATGTTCAAAAGGGCGGAGAGTAGGGCACAAGGCACCTTAAAGGGATGATTCGGGTGGGAACGCCGGACCGACTGACGGCCTGCCCGGACCGCGGTGACGCCACGGCCATCACCCGGTCCGGGCTCACATAGCACAGGCCTGATGGGCGAGCGTGCGCCGGCAAGGTCTTCCTCCGGAACCATCCGCTTGCCTGCCGTTACGGCATCACCAGGACGACGTCGAGCGCATGCTCGCCCATCAGGGCGGGCTCAGCGCCTTTTTTTTGCGGGCTTGTCTACGGGGCACGGGGAGCCGGCGAAGGGCCGAGCCGGGCTCCCGGCTGATTTCTAGTCCAGGTGGTCGAGGGCGGGCTGGTCGTCGGGCATGGCATAGTCGACCGCGACGCCGAGAAGGCGGACGGGGCGGTCGAGATCGAAGCGGCCGAGGACGGTGAGGGCCGTCTGGGTGATGGCGGCAGGGTCGGCCGTGGTGGCGGGGAGTTTGGCCTGGCGGGTGCGGGTGAGGAAGGGCGTGTAGCGCACCTTGACGGTGACGCGGGTCGCCTGGCGGCCGGCGTCGATGGTGTCCCGAGCCACGCGCCCGGCGAGTTTCGTGATGTGGTGGGCGATGTCGGCCTTGTCGGTGAGGTCGTGCTCGAAGGTGGTTTCGCGGCTGTGGCCGCGGGCGATCCAGGGGGTGGTGACCACCTCGGCCTCGCCCTTGCCGAGGGCGAGATAGCGATACCACGGGCCGTTGGTGGGCCCGAAATGGCGGGCGAGATCGGCGGGGTCGGCGGCGGCGAGCTGGGCGACGGTGTGCAGGCCGTGGGCGGCGAGCTTTCCGGCGGTCTTGGCGCCGATGCCCCAGAGCGCGTCGGTGGAGCGGTGGTTCATGGTCTCGGCCCAGTTGTCGCTGGTGAGCAGGTGCACGCCCGCCGGTTTGGCGAAGGCCGAGGCGAGCTTGGCCTGGTGTTTGTTGTCGCCGATGCCGACCGAGCAGGTCAGCCGGGTGCGGGCGCGCACAGCCCGCTGGAGGCCGGCGGCGAGTGCTTCAGGGTCGTCGGTGGTGGCGCCGACGAAGGCTTCGTCCCAGCCCCAGATCTCCACGCGCACGGGAAACTCACGCAGGACGGCCATGACCTCTCGCGAGGCGGCCTCGTAGGCGGGTGGGTCGCTGGCCAGGAAGATCGCTTCCGGACATCGTTTGTACGCGGTGCGCAGCGGCATGCCGGAATGGATGCCGTGGGCGCGGGCTTCGTAGGTGGCGGTGGCGGCCACGGTGCGGGGACGGGTCGGATCACCGGTGCCGCCCACGACGACGGGTCTGCCGCGGAGCTCGGGGTGGCGGAGCAGCTCGACCGCGGCGATGAACTGATCGAGGTCGACGTGCAGGATCCAGTCCCGGGTGGACCTGGTGGCCATGGTGTCCAGTATGGCCGGTGGGTTCGTGACGGGCGCCGCGCGGCCCATCACGGGGCGCCGCACGGCCCATCACGGGGCCCATCCGGGGGCTCGTCACAGGGCTCGTCACAGGGCTCGTCACAGGGTTTGTCATAGGGCTCGTCACAGGGCCGCGCGGCCGGACTCCGTCGTGAACACCTTTGCGGCCGGGTGCTGTTCACGGGCGTGGTGTCTGGTTTGGGAGGTTCAACGGGTGCGCCGGTGGACCCCCGTGCACAATGGTTCGCCGTGAGCTGATCGTGGGAAGTGCAGACAGCAACCCAACATGAGTAGGGTCGCCCTAGGAACACTGACGTTTGGAGGGAGTCGCGTGGCATCGCACAGGGATCTGCCCGTCGGCTTGGTGAACCATCTTTTCCGGAACACGGGGAACTCCTCGTTCTCGGAGTTTGTCAGTTCATATGCGCCCGAGTTGCTGCCACAGCGGGACAAGGTTCTGGCCACCCCGATCGGCGATCAGGTCCCGCACGCGACCACGATCGTGGCCGCCACCTTCGCCGGTGGCGTGATCATGGCCGGCGACCGTCGGGCGACGTCGGGCAACATCATCTCCCAGCGCGACGTGGAGAAGGTGTTCCGCGCCGACGACTACTCGTGCATGGGCATCGCGGGCACGGCCAGCACGGGCCTCGAGTTCGCCCGCCTCTACCGCGTCGAGCTGGAGCACTACGAGAAGCTCGAGGGCCGCACGATGTCGGTGGCCGGCAAGGCCAACCGGCTCGCGACCATGATCAGGGGCAACCTCGCCATGGCGATGCAGGGGCTGGTGGTGGTGCCGCTGTTCGCCGCCTATGACCCCGACAAGGACGAAGGCCGCATCTTCAGCTACGACGTGGCGGGCGGCCCCTACGAGCGGGAGCGGTTCGACGCGATCGGGTCCGGTTCGATCTTCGCTCGCGGGTCGCTGAAGAAGCTCTACCGCGAGGGCGCGTCGTCCGACGACATGGTGATGACGCTCATCCAGGCGCTCTACGACGCCGCCGACGACGATTCTGCCACCGGCGGGCCCGACGTGAGCAGGAAGATCTGGCCGGTCGTGGCGTTGATCGACGCCGACGGTTTCCGCCGGCTGACCGACGAGCAGGTCTCCTCCTACGTGGAACAGATGCTCGAAGCCCGTCTGATCTCGCCCGACGGCCCCATCGCCCCGCTGCGCTAGAAAGGACCACCGCACGTGTCCATGCCTTTTGGATATGCGTCCCCTGAGCAGATCATGCGGGACAAGGCCGACTACGCGCGCAAGGGCATCGCGCGGGGCCGGTCCGTCGTCGTGCTGCAGTACGTCGACGGCATCCTGTTCGTGGCGCCCAACCCGTCGCGGGCGCTGCACAAGATCAGCGAGATCTACGACCGCATCGGGTTCGCCGCGGTCGGGCGCTACAACGAGTTCGAGGAGCTGCGGCTCGGTGGCATCCGCTACGCCGACATCAACGGCTACACCTACGACCGCTCCGACGTGACCGGACGCGGCCTGGCCAACCTCTACGCCTCCAACCTGGGCCGCATCTTCACCGAGTCGATCAAGTCGCTCGAGGTGGAGGTCGTCGTCGCCGAAGTGGGCGAGACCAAAGACGGCGACGCGATCTACCGGCTGACGTTCGACGGGTCCGTCTTCGACGAGCACGGCTTCGCGGCGATGGGCGGCCAGGCCGAAGCGGTGGCGGCCCGGCTGAAGGAGCGCTACCGCGAGTCGATGTCGCTGGCCGACGCGCTGGAGGTGGCGCTGACGGCGCTCACCGAGCCGGGCGGCGAGCGGCCGCCGGTGGCGCAGCTGGAGGTGGCGGTGCTCGACCGCAACCGCGAGCACCGCAAGTTCCTCCGGCTGACGGGGGCGCGGCTGGAGCGGCTGCTCGCCCAGACGACCACCCCACCGGCCTCCCCGCCCACGCCTCCCGCCGACGAGGGCAAGGAAACGCCGCCACCCACGGGTCCGGACGGCGACGTGGACGACGGCTCCTCGCCGCTGTAACCCGGTTTCACGCGGGGACCTGCCACGGCGGTCCCCGCCGCCGCAGCCGGGCACCGGGCGGCTCTCTGCCGCCGCCGTCTCTGGCGGTCCCACCGCCGCGCGACCCCTGGCGACCCACCGCCGCACGGTGGCCCCAGGGGACCCAGTGCGGCGGTGGCTTCTGGGGACCCAGCTGCCCGCGTGGCCCCTGGCGGCCCCGCCGTCGTACCGGGTGGCCCGTGGCGGTTCCGCCGCTGGTGCCGCGTGGCTGGTGGCGGGCACGTCGCCGTAGCGGATGATGTGCGACGGTCACTTAACGTCGTGCGGGGTTGCCCCCTCCGTCCCGCACGCGGCCCGGTGTCCGTAGTGCGGGGGTGCCTGCGGTGCGTGGCGTGATGTGGTGCCCCTGGTGCGCTTCCGGTGCCCGTGGTGCGGTGCGGCGCTGCAGTGTGGCCCGGCGTCTGCGGTGTGGTGCGGCGCCTGTAGCGCGCTGAAGGTTCGTGGCGTGGTCGACGCCTGTGGCCTGCCCGACGCGCGTGGTGCGTGGCGGTGCCCCTGGTGCAGGACGTGTCTGTGCTGCAGGACGCGTCTGTGGTGCGGGCCAAAGCCCGTAGCGGGACACAGCCCGTAGTGCGGGTTGGTCTTGTGTGGTGTGACCTGTTTCACAATGGCTGGGGGTGAACTTCAGAGGGCCATCGAAGATCTCAGCTTCCATGAACACTTCCCTGCGCGGCACCCTCGTGGCCGCAGCGGCCGCGGTCGTGGTGCTGGCCTCCGGCGGTGCCGCCGACGCGGCCGCCTACCCGAAGTACAAGGCGCCCAAGACCTTTGGCACGACCTTCCAGGCCGACCCGAAGCATGATTTCACCAAGCGCATCCACTCCCGCCACAACGGCATCCTGCGCGGCCGGATCACCGACGTGCGCGGCGTCGTGGCCGAGTACGAGCCCATCAAGTGGAAGAAGGGCACCCACACCGCGGGGCACTTCGACGGCCCGCCCGAGGGGTACGTCATGGCGTACGCCTCGCCGATCGCGAAGGACGCGGTGTTCCTGTCGGCGTACGGGTGCAAGGCGAGGATGTCGGATCTGACGGTCAACCGTAAGACCGGTCTCGGCGCCAAGCGCTGCAACAGGGCCACGCTGATCAAGCGGCACAAGGTCCACGGCCATTCCGCCCTCATCACCGTCTACAAGGGGCGGATCGTCAAGGTGCAGGAGATCTACACCCCTTGACCTGAGCCGTGTGACCCGCGCCCCGAGGGGGCGGGCGCGGGACGAACGCCGTAAACGCCCGGTCAACAGGACACCCCGTGGGGCGCGTGCGGGAAAACACCTGCGAAGATCTCTCCCGCATGCCGATCCGTGGGCATAGTGTGAGGTGATGGATCGTCGCATCTTCGGGCTGGAGAACGAGTACGGCGTGACCTGCACGTTCAGGGGGCAGCGCAGGTTGTCGCCCGACGAGGTCGCGCGCTACTTGTTCCGGCGGGTCGTGTCCTGGGGCCGATCGAGCAACGTCTTCCTCCGCAACGGCGCACGTCTCTATCTCGACGTGGGCAGCCACCCTGAATACGCAACACCTGAGTGTGACAACGTCATCGAGCTCGTCACCCACGACAAGGCGGGCGAGCGTATTCTCGAGGGCCTGCTCGTGGACGCCGAGAAGCGGCTGCGTGAAGAGGGCATCGCCGGTGACATCTATCTGTTCAAGAACAACACCGACTCCGCCGGCAACTCCTACGGCTGCCACGAGAACTATCTCGTGGGCAGGCACGGGGAGTTCGGGCGGCTGGCCGACGTGCTGATCCCGTTCCTGGTGACGCGGCAGATCGTGTGCGGGGCCGGCAAGGTGCTGCAGACGCCGCGCGGTGCCGTCTACTGCGTCTCGCAGCGGGCCGAGCACATCTGGGAGGGCGTCTCCAGCGCCACCACCCGGTCCAGGCCCATCATCAACACCCGCGACGAGCCGCATGCCGACGCCGAGCGGTTCCGCCGCCTGCACGTCATCGTGGGCGACTCCAACATGAGCGAGACCACGATGTTGCTCAAGGTCGGCGCCACCGACCTGGTGCTGCGCATGATCGAGTCGGGCACGGTGATGCGCGACCTGTCGCTGGAAAACCCGATCAGGGCGATTCGCGAGGTCTCGCACGACATGACGGGCAGGCGCAGGGTGCGCCTGGCCAACGGGCGCGAGGCCTCCAGCCTGGAGATCCAGCAGGAATACCTGTCGAAGGCGAAGGACTTCGTCGACCGCCGCGGCGGTGACGCCATCGCCCACCGGGTGCTGGAGTTGTGGGAGCGCACGCTGCACGCGGTCGACACCGGCAACCTCGACCTGGTTTCGCGGGAGATCGACTGGGTGACGAAATACCAGCTGATCGAGCGCTACAGGAAGAAGTACGACCTGCCGCTGTCCTCGCCGCGGGTGGCGCAGCTCGACCTGGCCTATCACGACGTGCACCGCAAGCGCGGCCTGTTCTACCTGCTGCAGAAGCGCGGGTCTGTCGAGCGGGTGGCGTCCGACCTGAAGATTTTCGAGGCCAAGTCGGTGCCGCCGCAGACGACGCGGGCGCGGTTGCGCGGTGAGTTCATCCGCAAGGCGCAGGAGAAGCGGCGCGACTTCACCGTCGACTGGGTGCATCTCAAGCTCAACGACCAGGCGCAGCGCACGGTGTTGTGCAAGGACCCGTTCCGCAGCGTGGACGAGCGGGTCGACAAGCTCATCGCCGGCATGTGACCCGTGCCAGAGCGTGGTGCCGCGTTTACCCCGGCCCTACCTGAGCGTCGGGTAGTGTGACGCGAATCTGACGTCTTTTCCGAGGGAAATTCATGCGCCGCGCTCTGGCCGTTTCGGCCGCCGTGCCATTGCTCTTTTTCGCCGCCGCGTGCGGCTCCGATGACGGCGCGAACTCCGGCGCCACGTCCAGCGCCACCTCCAGCGCCGCGCCGGCCGACGGGGCCAAGGTGTCGGTCGCGGGGACCGTGGGCGCCAAGCCCACGGTGACCTTCCCGTCCGGCTCGCCCGCCACCACGTCGTCGTACAAGGTGATTCAGGCCGGCGACGGCGACGGGATCAAGGCGGGCGACCGGGTGATCGTCAACCTTACCGTCTACAACTGGGACGGCCAGGGCAACGCCGTGCAGGGCTCCTCGTACGACACCAAGGCGCCCGAGACGATTCCGGTCAACGAGCAGCTGCCGAAGGTCCTGCAAGAGGGCTTCACCAAGGTCAAGAAGGGCGGCCGGCTGCTGGCCGTGCTGGCCAACGACGCCGCTCCCCAGCAGCAGGCGGCGCCCGCCCAGCCGACCAAGGTGTTCGTGTTCGACGTGGTCGGCACCCAGCCGCCGGCGCTCAAGGTGGCCAGCGGCAAGGAGACCGGCGACACCATCAAGGGCGTCAAGGTCGACAATCCCGGCGGCGAGAAGGCTCCCGAGCTGACCACGAAGACCGACGCCAAGCCGCCGGCGAAGCTCGAGGTCAAGACGGTCATCAAGGGCACCGGCGAGAAGGTGAAGCCCACCCAGACGCTCACCGTCCACTACACGGGCAAGATCTGGGGAACCGACAAGAAGTTCGACTCCAGCTGGGACCGCGGCCAGCCGGCCGAGTTCCCGCTCGGCCAGGTGATTCAGGGCTGGCAGCAGGGCCTGGCCGGGGTGCCGGTCGGCAGCCGGCTCGTGATGAGCATCCCGCCGGACCTCGGCTACGGCGACCAGGAGCAGCAGGGCATCCCCGCCAAGAGCACCCTGGTGTTCGTGGTGGACGTCCTGGGCGCCTACTGATCGGCACCACGGCGCCGGACGGAAACATGAGCCCGGCTATGCCCCGCTCCAGTTGTGCGGTGAGCGTTTGAGCGTGTAGACCGCCTGGGGCAGGTCGTCCCTGACACGGATCATCCAGCGCGCGAGATCGGTGGTGAGGTCGGCGCGGACTCCGGCGACCGCGGGATCGTCGTACCGGTTGTCCAGCTCCGCGGGGTCGGCGTCCAGGTCGTAGAGCTCCCCGGCGCCGCGCTCGTCCAGCAGCAGCTTCCACCGCGCGCGCCGGAGCATCACCGTCGTGCCGGCCTGGGTGACGGTGTTGAGCTCGTCGAAGGTGCGCCCTTCGTAGGGGAAGTGCAACGGGGGGCGCTCGTCGACGGCGTACGACAGCCCGCCGAACCCGCGTTCACCGTAGCCGCTCGCGAACTCCTCGGCCGGGTAGGGCTCCCCGGTGAGCATGGGCCACAGGCTGCGGCCCTGGACGCCGGGTGGGATCTCGACGTCGAGGGCGTCGCAGACCGTCGGGAACAGATCGGCGAGCGAGACGAAGTCGGTGATGTTGGCCATCGGCCGCACGCCCGGCCCGGCCACGGCGAACGGGATGCGCATCAGGCACTCCGGCATGCCGGCGCCCTTGCGCTGCAGGCCGTAGTCACCGGCGTAGTCGCCGTGGTCGGCGACGAAGAACACCAGCGTGTCCCCGTCCCGCCCGATCTCGCGCAGGTGCGTGAAGAACCGGCGGAGCTGGTCGTCGATGAGCCGGAGCATCCCGCAGTAGTTGGCGCGGTAGCGCCGCCATTCGGCGTCGTAGCCGGGCCGTTTCTCCTCGGTCAGCCGGCGCAGCCACGTGTACGTGCCGCCCTTGCGCACGGCGGCGTCGGGCCCGGCCCGCCGGTCGGGCACCTGGTCCGGCCCGAAGAGGCTGAAGTACGGCTCCGGGACCTGGTAGGGGTTGTGCGGTTCCGGGAACGACAGCCAGGTGAAGAATGGCCGGTCGGCGGGCGTGCCATCGATCGCGTCGATCGCGTCGGTGACGATCCGGTGCGGGAACTGGCACTCCAGCGGGAACGGCGTCGGCTCATGGCTGACCGAGTGGTCGAGCGCGGTGAGCCATTCCTCGAATGTCGCCTGCTCGGGCGTTGCCGCGCCGGCCGGGCCGCGATTGTGCCAGTACGGTGCGGCGAACGTGTCGAAGTCGGCGGGCTTGCGGTGGAAATGTGTCTTGCCGGCCAGGTGCAGCGCGTAGCCGGCGTCACGCAGCACGTCCACCAGGTCTGCTCCGCGCAGCACGTGCTCGGCGGCACTGTTCTGCCGGACCCGGTGCGCTGACGGGTACCGTCCGGTGAGCAGGCTGATTCGGGCGGGCACGCACAGGGGGGACGTGGTGTACGCCCGCCGGAACTGGACGCCGGTGTCCATCCGCCCGTCGAGGAAGGGCATGGTGTCCAGGGGGAAGCCGCTCGCGGCTGTCCAGTCGGCACGCTGCTGATCGGTCATGATCAGTACGATGTTCGGTCGCTTCACAGGATGGTCCTCTAACGCTGTTCGTACATCGGCTTGAGGTAGTCCTTCCGCGGTTGCCAGTTGGAAAAGGCGTAGTCGTCCAGGCTGACCTGCGCGCCCTTACTCCTGGCCGCCGCGATCGCCAGGTCCCGCTGCTTGGCGCTGTCGCCGGAGAGCTTGGTCAGCGCCGCGCGGACGTCGGTGACATCGCCGGTGAGCGCACCCTGGACGATGTCACCGAGGGTGGGGCGCACCGGCTTCGCCTCGATGTCCACCTTCTGGAGGTCCTTGTTGCCGGCGATCGGATAAGGGGCGAGGAAGACGCTCTCCTTGAACCAGCCGATCAGCTGCTTGTACGCGGGGTGCGCCTCGGACTGGTCGACCGCGGACATGTCGCGCGGGGGCTGCGACATGGAGCCGGCGACCTGGCGTGAGTACTCCTCCGTGGTGAAGTAGTCGCTCAGGAGGGTGTTCGCCGCCGCGGCCTGTTTGCTCGTCGGTGACAACCAGTAGTCTCCGGGCTGTGGCACGTGATATGTGACCACAGGGGTGCCCGCGTCGGGCACCAGCATCGGCCCCACCCCGAGTTTCTTGCCGAACTCGGGGTTGTCCTTCAGCACCACGCCGGGGCACCACGGGCCATCGAAGTAGTATGCCGCCACCCCGGCGGTCCACCGGGCCCGTGCGACGTCGTCGTGCCAGGAGTTCGCCCCCGGCACCAGCACCTTGTCCTGACGCAGTGAGACCAGGAACTCGATCACCTTGAGGTAGGCGTCGTCGTGGAAGGCGAACTCGCCGCTCTCGTACCGCACTCCGCCGCCCCCGGCGAACCCGGCCGCCTGCGCCATGTTGTTGACCTGCTCGGTCAGCCGGTCCGGCATGCCGATGTTCCACACCCAGCCGTACGCGTCGCCGCCGGCCGCGCTCTGCACCGCGCGGGCCGCGGCCCTGAACTCGTCGTAGGTCTTCGGTGGCGCCTGCGGATTCAGCCCTGCCCGCTGCACCATTTCGGTGTTGAACCACTGGACGGCGACGTAGACCTGATGGCTGAAGACCGGAAACGCGTAGATCTTGCCGTCGAAGACGTGCACGCCGTCGATGAGGGAGTCCTGGACCCGGGCCTTGGCCTCGTCGCTGAGATTCAGCGGCTGCGCCCAGCCGGCGGCGACGAGCGCCGCGGCGGGCAGGGAGAGGCCGGCGTTGGAGTGGATGTCCGGGAGCTGATTGCTCTGCTTGGCCAGTTGCAGCGCCTGGCCCATCTTCGCGGGGTTGTAGTTCGTGTACTGGACGGGGACGCCGCCTGGGCTCTTGGCGAACTTGGCGAAGATGTCCGTCTTCGTCTTCTGGAGCTGTTTCTGATGGTCCCACCAGGTCAGCGACTTGCCGCCGGCACCGGTGCCGGCACCGCCTCCGCCGCACGCCCCGGTCGCCGCCGCGGCGGCCAGGGTGCCCGCCGCGCCGAGGAATCCTCGCCGAGTCATCGCACTCATCGGTCCTGCCTTCCACCCCGCGGCCGTGAACGGCTTGTTGAACATTGTTGCCGCGTGGCAAAGTCATTCTTGCCACGCGGCATGCCGCGCGGCAAGACTCTCTTTCAACTCGGTGGCATCGGCTTGGAGGTTGAACGACCGTGGTGACACAACGTGATGTTGCGCGGCTGGCGGGAGTCTCGGTGCGGACCGTCTCCAACGTCGTGAACAACTTCGCCTACGTGTCCGAGGAGACCCGCGCCCAGGTGCAGCGGGCCCTGGACGAACTGGACTACCGTCCCAATGTCGCGGCGCGCAGCCTGAACCGAGGGCGGTCCAACCTGCTGGCCCTCGTGTTGCCGCTGGACGTGCCGTACTTCACCGAGCTGGCCGCCCACGTGGTGGACCGGGCCGAGGAGCGCGGGTACACGGTGCTCATCGACCGCACCGAGGGGGTTGCGGAACGGGAGCGGCAGATCGTCATGCGGCGGGACCGGTCGGCCCTCTTCGACGGGTTCATCTTCAGCCCGCTCGGTCTGACCGAGGACGAGCTGCGCAGCTGGGGGGGCAGGTGCCCGGCGGTGATGCTGGGCGAGATGCGGGTGGACGGCGTGGACCACGTCGCCATCGACGACACCGCCGCCGCCCGGGCTGCCACGGCGCACCTGATCTCGCTGGGCCGGACCCGGATCGCCGCCATCGGAGTGCCCCACCTGCCGCGGACGGAGACCACGGCGGCGCCCAACCGGCTGCGGAGGGAGACCTCGGCGCATCGGTCGGCCGGATACGCGCAGGCGCTGGCCGAGGCGGGGCTGCCCATCCGGCCCGAGCTCACCGTGAAGGTGAGGCGCTACCAGCGCGACGACGGCCGGCGCGCGATGGACCACCTGCTCGCTCTGGCGGAGCCGCCGGACGCGGTGTTCTGCTACAACGACCTGCTCGCCATAGGGGCGGTGCGGGCGGTGTTGTCCCGGGGGCTGCGGGTGCCGGAGGACGTCGCCGTCGTCGGGTTCGACGGCATTGACGAGGGCCGGTTCGCCACCCCGGCGTTGACCACCATCGCGCCCGACAAGGAGCGGATCGCCGAGCTCGCCGTGACCCGGCTGCTGGAGCGCGTCGCGGGTGACCCGAGCCCGCCTGTCCAGCTGGAGGCGCCATGGCGCCTGGTGGTCGGCGAGAGCACCACGGGCATCCCCGGGCGGGCCGCTCCCGAGGGGCGCGGATGACGGTCGCCACACCCCCCGCGCGGGCATTCGCCGGCCCGCCGCGAACGCGCCGCTCCAGCGGCACCACGTTCGTCTGGCTGTTCCTGACCCCGACCGTGCTGTTGTACGGGGCGTTCACCGTCTACCCGATCGTCGGCAGCTACCTGTACTCGCTCACCGACTGGAACGGATTCGACGCGAGCCCGTCGTTCATCGGTGTGGCCAACTACCGCGAGGTCCTCGCCGACCCGATGTTCTGGAGCTCGTTCCGGCTGACCTTGACGTTCATGGTCGTCGCGGTGCCGATCCAGGTCCTGGCCACCCTGCTGCTCGCGATCCTCCTGAACTCGCCCCGCATGCCGCTGCGCAGGCTGTTCCGTACCGCGCTGTTCCTGCCGGTGGTCACCACCACGGCGATCATCGGCGTGGTCATGCAGTTCGTCTTCGACCCGGCCAGCGGCCCGGTGAACCTCGCCTTGCGCGAGGTCGGGCTGGCGCCGGACGGCGTCGACTTTCTCGGGCAGTCCTCGACGGCGCTGGGCACGACGATCGGCGTGTACGTGTGGAAGTGGTTCGGCATCACCCTGGTCTACTGGCTGGCCGCGTTGCAGACCGTGCCGAACGAGGTGTACGAGGCGGCGCGCCTCGACGGAGCCGGTGGCCTGGCCACGCTGCGGTACATCACCGTGCCCCTGCTCAAGCCCTTCCTCATCATCATCACCCTGTTGTCGATCGAGGCGTCGCTGCAGGTCTTCGACCTGGTCCTGACCATGACCGGGGGCGGCCCGTTCTACTCGACCGAGGTGATCGAGGTCTACATCTACCGGTGGGCCTTCGCCGCGACGATCCCCCGCCTCGGGTACGCGTCCGCGGCCGCCGTCCTGTTCGGGCTGTTCGTCTGCCTTGTCGGGTTGCTGCAGCTGCTCGCGCTTCGCGCCACCCGCCGGGCCAGGAGGGTGACATGAGCCCCACCCGCCGGACCTGGCGCGGAACGCTACGCCGGTTGCCCTGGTGGCTGGCCGCCGCCGCGCTCGCCATCGGCTGCCTGATCTGGATCTACCCGTTCCTGTGGATGGTCTCCGCGTCGCTGAAGACTTCGGCCGAGGTGTTCACCAAAGGGCTCGACCTGCTGCCCGGCGACCCGGTGTGGGAGAACTTCGAGCGCGCGTGGGGAAGCGCGAAGTTCGGGACGTACCTGCTCAACACCGTGATCGTCACGGTGGCCACAGTGGTGATCGTGGTCGTCAGGTGCGCCATGGCCGGCTATGTCATCGCCCGCCACGAGTTCCGCGGGCGCCGGATCGTCATGGGCGTCCTGGTCGCCACCCTGTTCGTTCCCGCCGGATACACCATCATCCCGCTGGTCGACCTTGCCCAGCGGCTCGGGATGCTGAACTCGCTGACCGGCATGATCGTGGCGATGTCGGGCGGTGCCCACGTGGCCGCGGTCCTGCTCTACGTCGGATACTTCCGCGGCCTGCCCAAAGAGCTGACGGAGAGCGCGCTCATCGACGGCGCCGGGTTCGCGACCGTGTTCTTCCGCATCATGCTGCCGCTGGCCAAGCCGGTGACGGCCACGGTCACCGTGCTCACCTTCCTGTCCACCTGGAACGCGTTCTTCCTGCCGCTGGTCTTCACGTTCTCCCGGCCCGACCTGCGTACCGTCAGCGTCGGAATGCTCGCGTTCGTCGGCGAGAACGGCACCGACTGGTCGGGCATGGCCGCCGCGGCGACGATCTCGCTGCTGCCGGTCGTCGCACTGTTCATCGCCCTGCAGCGCCACTTCGTCGAGGGCATCGCCGGTGCCGTCAAGTCCTGACCATCGCCCGCCGCCCGTCCCCACCACCTGCCACAGCGAGAGCGTGAGCCGAGAAAGTGAGCATTGTGCCTGAGACCGCCATCCCCCGCCCGGAGTACCCGCGTCCGCAGTTCGTCCGGGCTGAGTGGCAGTGCCTGAACGGAACGTGGCAGTTCGAGATGGATCCCGGCGACTCCGGGCTGGAGCGAGGGTTGCCCGACCGGAACCTGACCGGGGAGATCGTCGTGCCGTTCTGCCCGGAAGCACCGCTGTCGGGCATCGGCGACCCGGACTTCCATCCTGCCGTCTGGTACCGCCGTACCGTCCGCGTGCCGGAAGGTTGGGCCGGGCGGCGGGTGCTGCTGCACTTCCAGGCGGTGGACCATGACGCCACGGTGTGGGTGGACGGTGTCGAAGCCGGCCGGCACCGGGGCGGGTTCACCCCGTTCACCTGTGACCTGGCCGCCGCTGCCGACCCGGCGCACACGTACACCGTTGTCGTGCGCGCCCGGGACCCCCGAAGCGGCCCTCAGGCGCGTGGCAAGCAGGCGATCACCTACCGCGGCCGCGGCGCGCACTACGGACGCACCACCGGCATCTGGCAGACGGTGTGGTGCGAGCCCGTGCCCGACCCGCACCTCGGCCGGCCGCGGATCACGCCGAACGTCGCGGCGTCCGCGTTGCGGGTCACCGTGCCGGTGTCGGCCAACCGAGCCGGGCACCGCGTCCGGGTGACGGTGTCCGACCAGACCGGCGCCCTCGCGCAGGCGCAGACACGGGCCGACCTCGACCTCGCCGCCGAGGTGTGGCTGCCGCTGCCGGATGACCGGGTACGGCTGTGGTGCCCGGAAGATCCGCATTTGTACGACCTGCGCATCGAACTGCTCGACGCCGACGGCGCCGTGGTCGACACCGCCGAGAGCTACGCCGGGCTCCGCTCGTTCGCCATCGACGGCCTCGCCGTCCTGCTCAACGGCGAGGTCCGCTTCCAGCGGCTCGTACTCGACCAGGGCTACTATCCCGACGGCCTGATGACCGCGCCCACCGACGAGGCCCTGCGCCGCGATATCGAGCTGACCATGGCCGCGGGGTTCAACGGTGCCCGGCTGCACCAGAAGGTGTTCGAGGAGCGGTACCTCTACCACGCCGACCGGGCGGGTCTCATGGTCTGGGGAGAGTTCGGGGACTGGGGATCCAATGCCACCGGGCCGCCCGGCCACAACCAGCAGCCGACCGCGTCGTTCGTGACCCAGTGGCTGGAGGCGGTCGAGCGCGACTACTCCCACCCGTCCATCGTCGGCTGGTGTCCGCTCAACGAGACCTGGCAGCGGCTGCACGACCAGATCACGGTGCTCGACGACGTCACCCGGGGGATGTACCTGGCCACGAAGGCGGCCGACCCCACGCGCCCGGTGGTCGACGCGTCCGGCTACGCGCACCGGGTTCCCGGCGCCGACGTCTACGACTCGCACTGCTACGAGCAGGATCCCGAGGTGCTCGGCAATCTGATGGCGGGTCTGGCCGACGGGGAGCCGTTCGTCAACGCCGATCGCGACGGCACGGCATGGTCGGTGCCGTACCGCGGCCAGCCGTACTTCTGCAGCGAGTTCGGTGGCATCTGGTGGAACCCGGACGCGCGCCCCGGGGAGAGCTCCTGGGGATACGGCGAACGCCCCGCGACCGAGGAGGAGCTCCAGCAGCGGTTCGCCGGGCTGGTCGCGGTCCTGCTGAACGACCCCCGGATGTTCGGCTACTGCTACACGCAGCTCACCGACGTCTTCCAGGAACAGAACGGCATCTATCGCTTCGACCGCACGGACAAGCTGGACGTCTCGCGGATCCGCGCGGCACAACAACGGCCGGCCGCCATCGAGCAGGCCGGGCACGGCAGCAATCCACATCGACGTGCTCAGGAGGTTCATCCGTGACCGGTTCCCGTGGGATGTCCCGGCGCCGCTTCATCGAAGGGTCAGGAGCGGTCGGCCTGTCCACGGCCCTGGGGTCAGCGACCCCGGCGCTCGCCCAGCCCGACCGGGCCGAGGCCGCCTCCCAGCGGGAGTCCGCCGCCTTAGGCGCGCTCGGGGGGAACTTCAACCAGCTCCTCGCCAACGTGCACGTGCGCGAACTCCAGCTCGGACGGACCGACTGGGTGCGGGGCTTCTTCCCGATGCCGGACGCCGCCCAAGGCGTGCTCGCCAGCAACGCTAACATCCGCATGATCGCGAACCTCGACGCACGTGGCTACCGGATCATCCTGAACCTGAAATTTCCCTACAACCAGTCCGTCTTCCCCGCCCCGGACACCGCGGAGATGGAGACCGTGCTGGCCCGCGTGGACCAGGTGCTGGCCGAAGTCCTGGACCACGTCGACATCCTGGTGATCGGCAACGAGCCGTTCATCGAGAGCCGCCCCGAGGACCGCGGCGACCCGCTGAACGTCTTCTACGAGACCGTCGCACGCCACGTCATCGCCTACCGCGCCGCGCACTGCGGAGCAGGATGCCGCACCCGGCTCTACATGGGCGCGCTCAACCGCCTCGACCTGCCGGACAGGCAGACCGCCGCCACCGAGCGCTGGATGACGTTCGTCCGCCAGACCCCCGAGATCGACGGCGTCGACATCCATCCCCACGTCCCGTCACCCGACGCCGTACAGCCGTTCCTCGACTACATCCTGCCCAGGCTCCGCGCCGGGCAGACCTTCCTGGTCACGGAGTTCTCGCTCGTCTGGTACTGGAAAGCCCACCTGCAGGACCAGATTCCGGCCAAGTTCGCCGACGACTACGGGCTCTCCCGCGACAGCCGCGTCTGGCAAGTGATCCTGGAGGCCACCCACCGCCCGTTCCCGCAGGAGGAATGGGACGCCTTCCTGTCCGCCAGCCCGTGGTACGAGAGCCAGAAGTCCTTCCTGGGCGACCAGATGCGAAGGTTTCGCGGAACCGGCCGCCTGGCGGTCGCCACGTGCGACTACCGCCAGGGCCTGCCGATGTCGCAGAACTTCGCCGCGGACAAACCGCCGTGGGTGCTCAACTGCGTCTTCGCCCCGTACACGGTGCGGCCGTGGTCCGACGGCACCACGGGACGCGGCCACGCGTGGCTCGACGACTTCCGGGCGCTGCAGCGCGGTGGGCGCGGATGACGTCGCTGCGTGTGTGGCCACGGTGCTGGCCGCGATAAACGACGCCGAAGGTCGATCCGCTCCTCCGCCCCGGCGAGTCCGGCCGGTCAGCCGGTGCGGCGGGAGCGGGTGCGAGCCAGCCCGCCGAGGACCGCGGCGGCCAGCCCCACCACGAGGGCCACGATGCCCCCGCCCAGGCCGTTGCCGGTGCCGAGGCCGCCGTCGGCGGTGGCCACCACCAGCCCGCCGAGTGCCATGCCGGCCAGCCCCGCCGCCAGGGCCGCGACGGCTCTGCGCGAGCCGGCGCGGCCGGAGGGACGGCGCAGGGCCCACCCGCCGAGTGCCATGCCGGCCAGCCCCGACAGCGCGGCCACGATGGCGCCGAGCCGGCCGGCGCTCAGAGTGTAGAGACCGGCGGGGCCGGGCTCGGCCAGGGCGTGGGCGGCCGCCGGTGCGGCGGACCAGACCACTCCGGCCAGGGCGGCTCCGGCAGCGGCAAGCACACGTCGGACGGGCATGAGGCACTCCTTTGCGACGAAACGTGGCCCGATCATCTCCGCAGGACCCGCCGCCTGTCGTCCGGCGGACGCGGGCAATACGCGCTGCCACCGGCGGCACAGCCGGCTACCGTGGCCGCCGCAGCGGCCGCGAAGGTACCGCGGACGCGGTAGCCGGCCGGTCATCCGCGCGCGGGACCCACTCGCGGCGGCTTCCGGTTAAGGTGCGCGCATGAGCACAGGACGGTCCCGAGTTCGGTCAGCCGTCACGGACGGGGCGATCGCCTTCGGCGTGGCGGCGACACTGCTGGTCACCGGGCTGTCGGTGCAGCGCTCCGGCACCTCACCCGACCTGTTCGGCCACGCGCTGCTGACGGCCGGCGGCCTGGCGCTGGCCGCGCGCCGCCGGGCTCCGGTCACGATCCTGGCCGTCACCGGGCTGTGCGCGCTGGGTTACCAGGCGGCCGGCTTCGACGTGCCCGCCATCGCGTACCTGTTCGCGGTGTACGCGGCCGTACGGGCGGGACACCGCACCGTCACGGTGGCGGCCAGCGTGATCATGCTGGCCGCCCTGCCGTTCGCGGCCATGGCCTCGGGCCTGCACGACACGGGCGAGGCGTTCGCGCAGGCCAGAGGCGCGCTCGAACTGGCCTGGCTGATCGCGGCCGGCGCCGCGGGGGAAGCGCTGCGGCAGGCCGAGCGACGGGCGGACGAAGCCGAGCGCACCCGGGAGGAGGCCGCGCGGCGCCGCGCCGACGAGGAGCGGCTGCACATCGCGCGAGAGTTGCACGACTCGCTCACCCACCAGATCTCGATCATCAAGGTGCAGGCGGAAGTCGCCGTCCACGTGGCACGCAAGCGGGGCGAACAGGTGCCTGAGGCCCTGCTGGCGATCCGGGAGGCCGGCCGTGAGGCGGCCAGGGAGCTGCGAGCGACCCTGGAGACGCTGCGCGACGACGACAAGAGCCCGCCGCACGGGCTCGACCAGGTCCCCGAACTGGTCGAGCGGGCCCGGACGGCGGGCCTGGAGGCGACGCTCACCATCGAAGGGCGGCGCCAGGGCGTGCCGGCGGCTGTGGACAGGACCGCTTACCGGATCGTCCAGGAGTCGCTGACCAACATCGCCCGTCACGCCGCCGCCGCGACGGCGTCGGTCCGGATCGGCTACCGGCCCGGCGCCCTCCTCATACAGGTCGATGACGACGGCAAGGCCGCGCCCGGCCTCGTGCCGGTGCCCGGCGTCGGGCTGCTCGGGATGCGCGAACGCGTCACCGCTCTCGGCGGTGAGCTGCGGGCGGCACCGCGCGGCGAGGGCGGGTTCTCCGTGCGAGCCGAGCTCCCCGTGGAGCGGACGTCATGATCCGTGTCCTGCTGGTCGACGACCAGCCGCTCATCCGCAGCGGATTCCGCGCCCTCCTCGACCTCGAGGACGACATCGAGGTGGTGGCCGAGGCCGGCGACGGAGAGGCGGGTCTGGCCCTGGCCAAGGAGCACCTGCCCGACATCGCGCTCATCGACATCCAGATGCCGGTCGTCGACGGCATCGAGGCGACCCGGCGCATCGCCGCCGACCCGGCCCTGGCCGGGGTGCGCGTCGTCATCCTGACCAACTACGGCCTCGACGAATACGTCTTCGACGCGCTGCGCGCCGGCGCGGCCGGATTCCTCGTCAAGGACATCGTGCCCGACGACCTGCTGCACGCCGTACGCGTCGCCGCGCGCGGAGACGCGCTGCTCGCGCCGTCGATCACCCGCAAGCTGATCGACCGATATGTCACCCAGCCGCTCCACACCGGGACCGCCACGGGGCTGAAAGAGCTGACCAGGCGCGAGCGCGAGGCCGTCGTCCTCGTCGCGCAGGGCCTGTCCAACGACCAGATCGCCGACCGCATGGTGATCAGCCCGATGACCGCGAAGACCCATGTCAACCGGGCCATGGCCAAGCTCCATGCCCGTGACCGCGCCCAGCTCGTCGTCCTCGCCTACGAGTCCGGCCTGGTCACCCCGCGCACCCCCTGACCCCCACGC
>NZ_SMKP01000106.1:0-35199 GCF_004349015.1 Nonomuraea diastatica | reverse complement strand
CGGCCGGGTTACCTCCTGTGCCGTACACCTGGAACTCCCAGAGGCTGTAGCCGTAGGCGGTGGCACGCTGGGTGCCGTACATGCGCACGTACCGGCCGGAGCCGGTGACGTTCAGGGTCTGCCTGAACCCGTTGCCGCTGGTGGTGCTGTGGATGGTGGTCCAGGTGCCCGCGTCGGGCGACACCTGGAGTGCCGTGGACGCGGACGTAGCGGCCGCTGCCCGACACGTCCAGCGTCTGGTCGCCGCCGGTGGCGGTGGTGGCGTACAGGTCGGTCCAGGACGTGCCGTCGGCGGAGACCTGCACGGTGAATGCGGTGGCGTACGCGGCCTCCCAGCTCAGCCGCACCTGGCTGATGGTCGCGGCGGCGCCGAGGTCGACCTGGAGCCACTGCGGGTCGGAGAAGGCGCTGGACCAGCGGGTGCCGGCGTCGCCGTCGACGGCCGCCGAGGCGGGGAAGGCGGCGTTCTCGGTGGAGGAGGCGGTGACGGTCCGGCCTTGGGACAGCAGGGTGTCGGCGGCGCCGGCGGGCGCCGCCGAGAGTAACGACAGGGTGACGAGGAGGACGAGGAGGGCCCCGAGGCGTCGTATGCCGGGGCCGGGGGGTGGACTCACGACATCTCCGTCAGGGTGAGAAGCGGGGGTGTTCGGGGAGCGCTCCCTGAATGGGAGGGTGCTCGCCTCTCCTGCCGCTGTCAAGATGCTCGTTACCAGGTGAAAACCCGCCTGACACGCGGGCAACCGCTCCTTACCCTCCCTTATGCGGTTCCGACCAGCGACGATACCGACACGCTCGCGCCGAATACCCGGCATCCTCCTCCGGCCAGAGGAACAGGGAACAGACCCTGCCGTGAACCGCTCAGAACTCGTTGAGAGAGCGCTCTCACAAGAAGAAGACACGAACCACCCGGCCCTTAGGCACGCGTGGCCGAACGGCGGACCTCCATGGTCGGCATCACCCGCAGTCGATAAAATGAGTGGGAAATCCTTGCTGGTCCCGCCAAACTGATCAACAACCAGTAAGGAGCCATCTTTCATGCCGAACCAGCCCGCACCGAACCTGCTGTCGTGGGCCAGCGAGATCGACGAAGGCGCGATCATGCAGGCCGCACGCACCGCCCGCCTGCCGTTCGTCTCCGGCCACGTCGCTCTCATGCCCGACGCGCACGTCGGCATCGGTGCGACGGTCGGCTCGGTGATCCCCACCGAAAACGCGATCATCCCCGCCGCCGTCGGCGTCGACATCGGTTGCGGCATGGTGGCCACGGAGACGACGCTCACGGCCGCGGACCTGCCCGACACGCTCGCGGCCCTGATGCCGATGGTGGAGCACCGCATCCCCGCCGGCGTCGGCAAGGGCCACGACGACCCGTCGACCGACCGCGCTCTCAGCGATCTCGGGCTCCCCCACACCGGCCTCAACCCGAAGCAGACGAAGAAGGTGGCCGACCAGTTCGGCACCCTCGGGTCCGGCAACCACTTCGTCGAGGTCTGCCTCGACGAGCGCGACCACGTCTGGACGGTCCTGCACTCGGGTTCGCGCGGCATCGGCAACCAGCTCGCCCAGATGCACATCACGGGCGCCAAGAAGCTGATGAAGAAGCAGACCATCGGCCTGGAGGATCCGGACCTGGCGTACTTCGTCCAGAGCACGCCGGAGTTCACCGCGTACATCGAGGACATGTTGTGGGCCCAGCGCTACGCGATGGCCTCGCGTGCCCGGATGGACAAGGTCCTGATCAACGCCCTGTTCCGCGTCGCCGGCAAGGGACGGCGCGTCCGCACGATCAACTGCCACCACAACTTCACCCAGCAGGAGACCCACTACGGCAAGTCCCTGTGGATCACCCGTAAGGGCGCCATCAAGGCCGACAGCGGCGACGAGGGCGTGATCCCGGGCTCGATGGGCACGCGCTCGTACATCGTGCGCGGGCGCGGAAACCCGGAGTCGTACAACTCCTGCTCGCACGGGGCGGGCCGCCGCATGTCGCGGACGAAGGCCAAGCGTGAGCTGTCGGCGACCTCGCTCACCGCGGCCATGAGCGGCCGCACCTGGAACGCGGACCGGGCCGCCGCCCTGGTGGACGAGCACCCTGAGGCGTACAAGCCCATCGACCAGGTGATGGCGGACCAGAGGGATCTGGTGGAGGTGCGGCACACGTTGCGCCAGATCTTCAACTACAAGGGCTGACCAGGCTCCGGCTCTCCGCCTGCGCGGCAGGCGGAGAGTTTCTGGCCGCGTCACCGATTACCGGCCGGAGCCCTATGAGCCGCCGCCCGGCCGCAAGCACCTCGTGGAGCGCTGGTGAGCCGTCCACCGGGTGGGCTTTTCACACCCGTCCGCTTTCCCCGGGCTGACTGCCATACTGCTTCGTCTCCGGCTTCTCCACCATGAGCGCGTGCGCCGGCTCGTCTGCCACGGGCCGGTGCCGCAGGCCCCTGGGCACGACGAAGACGTCTCCGGCCCGCATGGTGACCGGGTCTCGCCCGTCGAGTTCGAGCGTGAACGTGCCGTCCCAGCACAGGAACAGTTCGTCCTCGTCGTGATAGTGCCACGGGAACGCCCCGTGGAAGCGGGCCAGCCGGACCACCGCGTCGTTCACCTCGGCGAGCTGCCGCTGCTGCCAAGGCCCCGGCAGCGTGCTGATGGCCTCGGGGACCGACGTGCGAACGCTGACGTCAACGGTCATCAGTGCCTCCTCATGGATCGCGTACGGGAACCATCCAACGGCGGAGGCGGCCTTGCTCACAGAGCCAATGCGGCCGAATTGGACCTCCTTTCGGACCAATCAGCCCGGGGTGCTCGCGAGTTCCCCGGGCACGGCCGGCGCCCGCGGCGGCCTGCCGGGAAGGAGCGGGATGACCGCCAGCACGATCACCAGCACGGTCACGACGAGCCAGAAGATGCCGTGGAAACCGGTGATCACGTCGCCGGAGGTCTGCAGGATGAGCGTGACGACCGCCACGCCGAGCGCGGCGCCGAGCTGGTTGAGCATGTAGAGCACCGAGCTGCCCTGCGCCACCAGGGGCTCGGGCAACGTGCGATAGAGCGAGCCCATGGTGGGCGCGCTGAAACATCCGCTGCCCAGCCCGATCGTGAGCGCCGCCAGCGCCGGCCAGATCTCTGGGGTGTGGGCACCCATCCGGGTGAAGGAGAGCGCGCTGAGCAGGGCGACGATGACGCCCGCGATGGCCAGGCCGCGCGCGCCGATCCGGTCCGACAGCCGCCCGGCCAGCGGCATCGCGATCGAGCCGCCGAGCCCGAGCGGTGCCATCAGCAGGCCGGCGGCGAGCACGCCGTGGCCGTGAGCCTGCTGGTGGTACAGCGGGAGCGCGAACAGCGCCCCGAAGAGGGACAACCCGCCGAGCCCCATGATCGTGACGCTGGCCGTGAACCCGCGGTTGGCGAACAGGCGCAGCTCGATCAGCGGCGGCTTCCTCCGCTTCGCGGGGGAACCTGGCGCACGCAGCGCGTGCACGGCGTAGCCGGCCAGCAGCAGCACGCCCGCGGCCAGCGGCAGCAGCGCCTGCCAGGCGGCGAACGACGCCTGCTCGGCCGCCTGCGACAGCGCCAGGACGACGGCCGCGAATCCGGGCCCGAGCAGCGCCAGCCCCACGACGTCCAGCCGGGCGGGCGACGCTCCTGACGGTTCGTCGGCGGGGACCACGCGGACGGCCAGCAACAGGGCGACCAGTCCGATGGGCACGCTGAGCAGGAACATCCACCGCCATGACAGCCCGGCGAGCACCGCGCCGCCCGCGATGGGCCCGAGCACGGGCCCGAGTGACAGCACCACGCCCATCAGCCCCATCACCCGTCCGGCCCGGCGCGGCCCGGCGGCTCTGGCCAGCAGGATCAGCACGAGCGGGTCGAGCAGCCCCGCCCCGAACCCCTGGAGCACCCGGAAGGCGATCAGGCTACCGACGTTCCAGGCCAGCCCGGCCAGCAACGATCCGGCCAGGAAGAGGGACAGCCCGGCCAGCCACAGCCGCTTGCCGCCGAACCGGTCGACGGCCCAGGTGGTGAACGGGATGGTGGCGGTGACGGCGAGCAGGAAGCCGGTGGACGTCCAGCCGGCCGTGCTGAGTGAGGTGGCGAAGGCGCCGGCCAGGGTGTCGATGGCGACGGCGGCCATCGTGCTGTTGAGGATGCCCAGCAGCCCGCCGAGAAGGATCACGCCGATCATGCCGAGGAGCCGGGAATCCATACGGTCATCCGGCGTGATTGAACTCATGGGTTCAACGTAGTTATCTGATGCGTTCGCATGCAACCCGTACGCCCATAGAGATGAACCGGTGCGTACAATCGCGGACATGGCCACCAGCACACGCGGACGCATCGACAAGCGCCAGGCGATCCTCGGCGGCGCGTTCGCCGTGTTCGCCCGCCTGGGATACGCGCAGGCCTGCGTGCAGGACATCGCGGACGAGGCGGGCGTGGCCAAACCGACGGTCTACAACCACATGACCGACAAGGCCACGTTGTTCCGGCACGCCGTGGAGGCCGCCTCGCAGGCCGCGCTCGACGCCCGGATCGGCGCGCTCGCGCCGCTGGCCGATCCGGGTGACGATCTGGCCGGCGTCCTGGAGGACGTCGCCCACGCGCTGCTCCGGCTGCACACCGACGAGCGTTCGTGCGCGTTGAAACGGCTGCTCTACTCCGAGATCACGAGATTTCCTGACATTCTCGGCGTCGTGACCGGCAGCGGCCCCCACCACCTCACCCAGGCGCTGGCCGACCGCCTGGCCCGGCTCGCGCTCTCCGGCCGCCTGCGCGCCGCCGACCCCGACCTCGCGGCCGAGCAGTTCCTCGCCCTGCTCCTCGGCCCGCTGGAGGCCCGCTCCCGCCTGGGCACCCGCCCGATCAGCGACACCGAGCTCCATGACATGGCCCGCGCCACCGTGTGCACCTTCATGCGCGCCTGGGGGCAGAAGACACCATAGCCAATGTCAGCGACAATACCTCTTGTCGATGGTAGGCAAGGGATATAGTCTGCCGCGTGTGGTGGAACGAGACGACTACGCGGCCATCCGCGATCGGATCATCGGGCTCTCCCACACCCAGGGCTTGCGCTGCGACTGGGCGGAGACGACCAGGCGGCAGCGCTTCCTCCTGCTGTGGGACACCGAGGGCCGCGTCGCGGCCCGCGCGATCGTCCCGCTCTACCCCGGGGAGACGCCCCACCTGGTCGACTCCCTCGAACAGGGGCTCGCTCACCTGTTCGGCGACCACTGGCTGGAGGATTCATGACCGCGGACCGCGTTGACGTTCACATCACTCTGGCGGGCAGCCTGTGGCTGGCCCAGGTGGACGGCGTGGCCGGCGGCATGTCCGCGCGCACACTGAAGGAGCTGCACGCCGACGTCACCGAAGGGCTGCCGTTCCTGTTCGCCGACCGCGACCGGCCGCCCGCGCCCGTCTTCCACTACGCGCTGCCCGGCCTGTCCGAGCAGGACCTCGACGACTTCGCCGCACTCCAGCGCCAGGCCGCCGCGATCGCCGAAGACTACACGCGCACGCTGAAGAAGCGCGTCAAGCACATGCACGAGCTGGGCCTGTCCGACGGCGACATCGGCGAGCTGCTCGGCCTGACCAAGCAGCGCATCCAGCAGATCCGCACCAACGCCAACGACGAGGCCCGCCAGACCGCCTGACCGCCAGACCGCCTGACCGCCAGACCGCCTGACCGCCTGACCGCCTGACCGCCTGACCGCCTGACCGCCTGACCGCCAGCCCGCCAGACCGCCAGACCGGGCAGCCGCCCCGGCGAGCCGGCCCGCGGGCCTCAGGATCGACCGCACGTCTCGGGGCAGAACGTGACCTCGGGGTAGCGCGATGATGGTTCGTCCAGCAGGGGCTGCCGCTGCGCCTTCAGGTGCCGGTCGAGGAAGGCCGCCACGTACGTGCGGGTGAGCTCGGCGCCGCGCGCCGCGGGCAGGACGCCGTAGGCGGGCTTCACGCCGAGGACGCCCGCCAGCAGCGGACCGTCGGTGAAGGACTGGTGATCCGCGCCCGACAGGACGAGCCAGCGCTTCCACCCCGTCAGCAGCTTCCAGTCGCGGTCCCACGACATGTCGCGACCGCCGGGGGTGTGCTCCGATGAGCCCATGAACATGAACGGCCGGGAGAACCCGCTCTTGGGCATCCGGGCGTAGGTGGTGCCGTCCATGTCGATCCCGGCCCGTACCCGGGGGTCCTGCACCATGGCCGCCACAGCGGCGGCGCCGCCGATCGACTGGCCTGCCATCGCGATCCTGGAGCGGTCGATCCGGTCCGAACCGTCCCACGTCGCCGGCAACCGGTCGAGCACGAAGGAGACGTCGGCGGCCCGGCCCTGGACCACCCCGGTGCCGAAACCCGGGTCGGTGTCGCTGTCGCAGGCCAGGCATTCGGCGACCCGCCCGTCGGGGAAGGTGGTGGCGTAGCTCTCGTAGGTGTGGTCGATCCCGGCCACGACGTACCCCCGGCTGGCCAGGTCCTCGGCCAGGGACGTGAGGGTGCTCATCGGCTTGGTGAAGCCAGGGGAGAGCACCACCAGCGGAAGCTTCTCCCCCGTGGGTTCGGCGTCTTTGACGGCGTTCGTGCGCGTCTTGCTCAGCGTGTCGTACGGCACGCCCGTGATCTTGGAGCCCTTCAGGAGGCGCTCGGATTCCTCCGGCGTCATGTACGGTGCCCGCTGCCCGTCGCGCTGCCTGGTCGGATACCACAGGGTGACCTTGAGCTCCCTGGCGTCGACGTCGAGGTTCCAGGGATCGGGACGGGAGGCGTCCTTCAGGTACAGGGCGGTGGTGCCGACCTGATGAGGGCCGGTGGGGGCGGGCAGGGTGACGGGGCCGGCCGGCGTGGCCGGAGGTCCGGCGTCGGACCGGGGCGGCGCGGGCGCGGAGCAGGCGGACGCGGCGAGGAGTGCCAGTCCCGTGGCGGCCGCCAGGATCTGTCTCATCGGGAGGACCTCACTTCCGCAGCAGGGTCAGGGCTTTGGACAGGGCGGGGTCGCGCCCGGCGGCCGCGTCCTTGGGGGTCAGGGGCACGTGATGGTCGGGGGGCACGCCGATCCGGTCGATCACCTCGCCAGCGGGCCCGCGGTGGTGCCTGGCGGGGAAGCTCAGCAGGGTGTTGTTCCTCAACAGGTACGACTGCGCCGGACCCGAGATGACGCCGGCGGTCCTGGTACCGACCAGCCGGCCGAGCCGCAGGTCCTTGACCGCGGAGCTGAAGTGCTCGCACGCCGAGGCGCAGCCGCGATCGGTGAGCACCATCAGCGGCAGGTCGAGCAGTTCGACGGTGTCGTCGGTCCGCTGGGGCCGGCACGCGCCGTCCACCGTGCACAGGTAAGCGGTGGCCTTGCCGTGGACGAACGCGCTCACCAGCCGGGTCGCCTCCGCGGGGATGCCGCCGCCGTTGCCGCGCAGGTCCAGCACGACGCCGGTGAGCGTCCGGCCGGTGCGCAGCCTGGAGATCGCCTTGAAGACCCTGTTCGCGGAGTCGGGAGCGAACCCGCGCACCCGTACGTAGGCGATGCCGTCGTCCAGCAGCTTCGACTGCACCACGTGCAGGGTGGCGGGATCCCGCGGGTAGAGGCCGGGCTTGAGCGTAGCGTTCCACCGGCGGCCGGTGCCCTGCCGCAGGAGCCGCAGACGGACCGGGCGGGCTTCGGGGTATCGCGGGTAGAGGGCGGCGATCGCGGGGGTGGCCTTCCCGTCGATGAAGGGCGCCGATCCGTTGACCGATTCGATGATGTCGCCTGGGCGCAGTCCGGCCGCCCGCGCCGCGCCGCCCTGCACGGTGGTGACGAACAGCGGAGGGAGTGCGGCACCCAGGTCGCCGTCCAGCTGCGGACCGTCGACGTTCGCCTGGAGGCCCAGGCCGTAGCCGTCGCCGTCGTAGCGGTCGGGGGGTCGCTTGACGTCGTGCGCCCAGCGGGCGTGGTTGTCGCCGAGGGCGGCCACGATGGCCTCAAGGATGACGACGGCCAGCTTGCCGCGGAGATCGGGGACCTGGTCGGTGGTCTTGCTGTAGACGGCCTCGAAAGCGGCCCAGTCGGCCTTCCTGTCGCCGGTGAGCGCCGGCAGGGTGGCCTCGGGCACGTCGTGTCCGTTACGGTTGAGCTCCTGCGTCAGGGCGGCGAACCCGGCGGTCAGCAACGAGCGGGCGTCCAGCGTCGCGCCGCTGTAGTAGTTGCCGAGGATGCAGAAGTACGCCTGCTCGACGACGTCGATCGTGGTGGCCGTCTCCACCTCTGGGGGTTTCTGGGGCGGCGCACAGGCCGTACTCGCCGCCTGGCTCGCCTGGCTGCGCGGCGGCGAGGGTGCCGTGCAGGCCGTCGCCAGGAGGAGGGCGAGCCCGGTGGCCGTGGCCCTGATGACGGTCATGAGACCTCCTTCGTCGGCCTCATGACCAAGGTGCAGTGCTCATTGATGACCTCGGCGAGCTCGGTCATGACAGGCGCCGCCGGATCCACCAGAAGGAGAACCACGTGAGACCGAGGGTGAGCAGGGCGTAGATCCCGGTCTCGATCCATTGGAAGGGCCAGAAGCGGTCGAGGGG
This sequence comes from Nonomuraea diastatica, assembly GCF_004349015.1. Lineage (NCBI taxonomy): Bacteria > Bacillati > Actinomycetota > Actinomycetes > Streptosporangiales > Streptosporangiaceae > Nonomuraea > Nonomuraea diastatica. The sequence goes on along the minus strand of NZ_SMKP01000106.1, from coordinate 26,652 downwards.
CTGGTAGGTCGCCTGCTGCCGGTAGCCGAGCCGGTTGATCTCGGCCATGCAGATGTCCTGCCCCGATGCCGCCCCGGCCGGTGAGCAGGGCCCCGAGGTGGTGGAGACCTGGATGGCGCCTTCGCTGTCGCTGCCGCCGATGTCGCGTCCGGACGGGTCGAGGAGCTCGCTGGACAGGACCCAGGCGCCCGCGTGGCCGGGTACGGCCGGCCTCAGGAGAAGCTGCGCGGACCCGCCTCCGTCGCGTGGTACGCCGAGGTGATCCACGTTCGCCTTGCCGAGCTCGAAGGTCGCGGTGATCGGGGGCATGAGGTGGGGTCTGACCAGCAGCGGCATGGCGAGCTGGAGCGCGGCGAACAAGGCCAGGGTGAGGGCCATGGCGGGCAGGGTTCGCCGCACCAGCATGCCCATGGTCACGCCGAGGACGAAGGCGAAGGCCGCGTACCCCATCGGGGCGATCCCCCGTGCGCCGAACACCAGGGGAGCCATCAGAGCGAGGCTTTCCGAGGCTGACCTGTCCAGAGGGTCGGACCACCAGGTCACCGCGAGGCCGCACAGGCCGGCGGCGGCCGTGGCGGCCAGTCCGGTGAGGCCGAGCTTGACCGCCAGCCAGCGGCCGCGCGTGACGCTCTGGTTCCACACCAGCAGGTGCGTGCCCGCCTCCAGCTCGCGGGTGATCAACGGTGCTCCCCAGAAGAGCCCGACGAGGGCGGGCAGCAGCAGCACGACGAGGCTGATGGCCATGAAGGGGGTCTGGTACTCGTCGAAGAATTGATCGTAGAAGCGGTCACAGGTGTTGTCCCGCGTGCAGTCGGTGATCCCGGCGGAGTAACCGGAGGCCAGGTCCGGGCCGGTCACGGCCAGGGCGGCGGCGAGGACGACGAGCAGGGCGGCCATCATCGCGGCCGAGCCGCGGAACTGGCGCCAGGTCAGCCAGATCATCGCCGGGCCTCCAGGGTGACTCGCCGGTCGCCGGCGGTGTGCTTGTCCATGTAGGCGAGGACGAGGTCCTCCACGCTGAGCTGGGTGACCGTCCAGGCGGGGTCGTGGACCGGGGCGTCGGTACGCACCACGAACGTGCTCTGCCGGTCGGTGTGGCGCGCGGAGATCACGTGCTGGTCGGCGGGGAGCCGATCGGGATCGCGGCGCGGGCCGCTGAGCCGGTGGTGGGTGGCCAGCAGCGTGTCGGTCTCCCCTGCGACCTGCACGCGCGAGTCGACGAGCACGATCAGGTAGTCGCAGACCCGTTCCAGCTCGGAGACCAGGTGGGAGGAGAGCACCACGCTGAACTCGTGCTCGACGGTGGCCTCCATCAGCCCCTGCATGAACTCCCGGCGAGCCAGCGGGTCGAGCGAGGCCACGGGCTCGTCGAGGATCAGCAGCTCGGGCCGCTTGGCCAGGCCCAGGGTGAGGGCGAGCTGAGCGCGCTCGCCTCCCGACAGCCTGCCCGCCCGCTGGGTGGGGACGAGTCCGACTCGCGCGATGCGTTCCCGCGCTCCGGTGGCGTCCCAGCGGGGGTTGAGCCGTGCTCCTAACCGCAGGTGCTCGGCGACGGTCAGTCCCGCGTAGACGGGCGTGTCCTGAGCGACGAATCCGACCCTGGCCAGCTGCGCGGGCTTGCCCGCCGGCCGGCCGCCGAGCACGGTGATGGCGCCCGTCGTCGGTTCGAGCCGGCCGCTGGCCAGCTTCAACAGCGTGGTCTTGCCGGCTCCGTTGGGGCCCACCAACCCGACGACGTGGCCCGCCGGGATGTCGATGGTGCACTCGCGCAGCCCCCAGCGCCTGCCGTACTTTTTGCCCAGCCCCCGGGCATCCAAAACAGAAGTCACGCTATGTCCTTCCTGGCGGTGCTTCGAAAGGTGGTCATGAAGAGGGCCTCGATGCTCTCCTCGTCGAGGCCGGCCCGGCGCGCCTTGGCCAGCCAGCGCTGCAGTTCCAGCCGCAACGGGCCGTGCGCGGCCAGTGAGGTGTCGGTGAGCGTCGCCGTCACGAACGTCCCCACCCCCGGCCGGGCTGCGACCAGGCCCTCGTGCTCGAGCTCCCGGTAGGCCTTGAGCACGGTGTTGGCGTTGATCGCCAAGTGTCCGACGACCTCCTTGACGGTCGGCAGCTGGTCGCCCTCGTGCAGCAGTCCGAGCCGCAGTGCCCGCCGCACTTGCTGGACCAGCTGCAGGTACGGCGAGACGCCGGACTTCGCATCCAGATGGAACTCGATCACCGCTTCTCCCAAACTCCTAATGTGCTAGGACTCTAGATATTTCCCTATATAGCGGCCGTAAAGAAGCCCTCCTTGCTACTTGACGTCGGATAGCAAGTACTTGCTATTTTGTGTCAAGTGAACACACGTGAGCACGTGGCGTTGGCAGGTGAGCTGGTCGAGCTGATCGAGCGGCGGATCGTCGATCCGCTGGAGATCCTTCTCGGCTCCGGCGAACAGGTGGACCCGGTCAGGGCTCGCCTGCGGATCGAGGCAGAGGTGTGGGCCGCCCAGCTGCTGGGCCGCGACGAGAGCCTCGCGGTCCGTACGGCGGCGCGGCTGATCGCGGCCGCCTTCCCCGGCGACGGCCCGTTCGATCCCCCCGACGCCTGGTGGCGCACCGCCTTCGGCAGGGCCGTGGCCAGGCGCGCGGGCCATCCGGGAAAGGAAGCGGTGCCGTTCGCCACGGCGGGCGCGATGCTCGGCATCACCCGGCAGGGAGTTCACGACCTCGTCAAGCGCGCGAAGCTCGACCGGCATCCCGACGGCGGGGTGACCACCCACTCGATCCGCGAACGGCTGAACCAACCTCAGGAGCGTCATGGCGCACGACGTCACCATCACTGATCACGACATCCCCCTCGCCGTACGCGACCACGGCGGGCCCGGCGAGCCTGTCGTCCTCCTCCACGGCCTGGGCGGCACGCTGGAAGCGTGGGACACGGTCGAACTCGCCGGCCACCGGGCCGTGGCGCCGGATCTGCGGGGCCACGGCCTGTCCGGCGACGGCCCGTGGGAGTGGGAAAGGGCGCTGGACGACCTCGAGGCGGTGGTGGAACATCTGGGCCTCGGCAACCCGGCCGTCGCCGGTCAGTCACTGGGCGGCATGCTCGCCGTGTTGTGGGCCAGACGTCACCCCGAATGCCCGGCGATCGTCAACCTCGACGGGCTGCGCTCCGCCGAGAACACCGCCGACCACTACCCGGGGATGGACCCCGCGGCGCGGGACCGGGAGCTGGCGAGCCTCAAGGCCAGGTTCGACGAGCAGGCCGCGAGCATGGGCCGTCCGCTCACCGCCGAGCTACGGCCCATGTTCCCCGCGAGGGCTCTGGTCGAAAGGGACGGGCAGGTCTACGCCCGGCCCTGCGCGGAACTCCTCGAAGCGGTGCGCTACACCCCGGAGTTCCGCGACACGGTTCCCCTGCTGCGCGAGGTCACCTGCGACGCCCTGGTCGTGATCCCGGCCCGCGACCCGCAGGGCATGCCGGGCGGCGAGCTGATGGAGGCGTTCAGGAGGGGAGTGCGCCGCGACCTCGCCACCCTGCCGCCCCACATCCAGGTCAGGGAACTGGACGCCGGCCACGACGTGCTCGCCGAGCAGCCGAAGGTGGTCGCCGCCCTGATCACGGACTTCCTCGCCGCCCGCCGAGCGGGGTGAGGGCGGCGGGCTACTTGGTGTTGGCCTTGAGATAGTCGCTGTTCATCTGGGCGATCGTGTCCAGCGGGATGCCCTTGGGGCAGACCGCCGTGCACTCCCCCGTGTTCGTGCAGCCGCCGAACCCCTCCGCGTCCATCTGGTCCACCATGGCCTTGGCGCGGGACACGCGTTCCGGCTGACCCTGGGGAAGCAGGCTCAGGTGAGTGATCTTGGCGGCGGTGAACAACGACGCCGAGCCGTTCGGGCAGGCGGCCACGCAGGCCCCGCAGCCGATGCAGGTCGCCGCGTCGAACGCGGCGTCCGCGTCCTCCTTGCGCACGGGGACGCTGTGGGCGTCGGGTGCCGAGCCGGCCGGGACGGAGACGAACCCGCCCGCCTGGATGATCCGGTCGAACGCGCTGCGGTCCACCACCAGGTCCTTGACCACCGGGAACGGCGCCGCCCGCCACGGTTCGACGGTGATCGTGGCGCCGTCCTCGAAGTGGCGCATGTGCAGCTGGCACGTCGTCGTGGCGCGCTGCTCGCCGTGCGCCACGCCGTTGATGACCATGCCGCACATGCCGCAGATGCCCTCGCGGCAGTCGTGGTCGAAGGCGATCGGGTCGTCGCCCTCCAGGATGAGGCGCTCGTTCAGGACGTCCAGCATCTCCAGGAAGGACATGTCCGGAGAGATGTCCTCCACCCGGTACGTCACCATCCGCCCGTCGGCAGAAGGGCCGCTCTGCCGCCAGACGCGCAGGGTCAGGTTCACTTGTAGCTCCGCTGGGTCATCTTGACGTACTCGTACTCGAGCGATTCCTTGTGCAGCACCGGCCCGTCAGGGGTGCGCTCCCAGGCCGACACGTGCGCGAAGCGCTCGTCGTCGCGCAGCGCCTCGCCGTCGGAGTCCTGTGACTCGGCGCGGAAGTGGCCGCCGCACGACTCCGTGCGGACCAGGGCGTCCAGGCACATGAGCTCGGCGAGGTCGAAGAAGTCGGCGACGCGGCCGGCCTTCTCCAGGACCTGGTTCAGCTCCTCGGCGGTGCCGGTCACCTTGACGTTGCGCCAGAACTCCGCGCGCAACTCCGGGATGCGCTCCAGTGCCTTGCGCAGCGACTCCTCCGTGCGCTCCATGCCGCAGTAATCCCACATGAGCTTGCCGAGCTCGCGGTGGAAGGAGTCGGGGGTGCGGGTGCCGTTCACGGACAGCAGCCGATCGATCTTGTCGCGGACCTTGATCTCGGCCGCGGCCACGGCCTCCTCGTCGACGTCGCTGAACGGGCCGTCCGCAAGATAGTCGCCGATGGTGGTGGGAAGCACGAAATATCCGTCGGCGAGCCCCTGCATCAGCGCCGACGCGCCGAGCCGGTTGGCGCCGTGGTCGGAGAAGTTGGCCTCCCCGATGACGAACAGGCCGGGGATCGTGGACTGCAGGTCGTAGTCCACCCACAACCCGCCCATCGTGTAGTGCACGGCGGGGTAGATGCGCATCGGCACGTCGTACGGGTTCTCGCCCGTGATGCGCTCGTACATCTCGAACAGGTTGCCGTACTTCTTCTCCACGGCGTCGCGCCCGAGCCGGCCGATCGCGTCGCGGAAGTCCAGGTAGACGCCGAGCCCGCCGGGACCGACACCGCGGCCCTCGTCGCAGACGTTCTTGGCGGCCCTGGAGGCGATGTCGCGGGGCACGAGGTTCCCGAACGCGGGGTAGATCCGCTCCAGGTAGTAATCGCGTTCCTGCTCGGGGATGTCGCCGGGGGCGCGGGAGTCGTTCTTGCGCAGCGGCACCCACACGCGTCCGTCGTTGCGCAGCGACTCCGACATCAGGGTCAGCTTCGACTGGTACTCGCCGGAGACCGGGATGCAGGTCGGGTGGATCTGCGTGTAGCAGGGGTTGGCGAAGTACGCGCCACGCTCGTGCGCCCGCCAGATCGCCGTGGTGTTGCAGCCCTTGGCGTTGGTGGACAGGAAGAACACGTTGCCGTAGCCGCCCGTGGCCAGCACCACGGCGTCGGCCACGTGGCGTTCGATCTCGCCGGTCACCATGTCGCGCACGATGACGCCGCGGGCCCGCCCGTCGGAGACGATCAGGTCGAGCATCTCGTGCCGGGTGTGCATGGTGACGGACCCGGCCGCGACCTGCCGCTCCAGCGCCTGGTACGCGCCCAGCAGCAGCTGCTGGCCGGTCTGGCCGCGGGCGTAGAACGTACGGGAGACCTGGGCGCCGCCGAACGAGCGGGTGTCGAGCAGGCCTCCGTACTCGCGGGCGAACGGCACGCCCTGCGCGACTGCCTGGTCGATGATGTTCACCGAGACCTGGGCGAGGCGGTAGACGTTCGACTCGCGGGCGCGGAAGTCGCCGCCCTTCACGGTGTCGTAGAAGAGCCGGTAGATGCTGTCGCCGTCGCCGCGGTAGTTCTTCGCCGCGTTGATCCCGCCCTGCGCGGCGATGGAGTGGGCGCGGCGCGGCGAGTCCTGGTAGCAGAACGACGTGACGTTGTAGCCCAGCTCGCCCAGCGTCGCCGCGGCCGAGCCGCCCGCCAGGCCGGTGCCCACCACGATCACGTGGAGCTTGCGCTTGTTGGCCGGGTTGACCAGCTTGGCGCTGAACTTCCGCTTCTCCCACCGCTCCTCGATGGGGCCGGAAGGCGCCTTCGTGTCCCGGATCTCCGAGCCCTCCGTGTACGCGCTCATTGGTCGTTCACCACTGCTCACTGCACAACTCCGAACGTGATCGCGAGGGGCGGGGCGAGGAAGCCGATGACCAGCACGGCGGCCAGCAGCCCTGCCCCGAGGCGCAACGTCTTGTTGCGGGCCCGGTTGGCCCAGCCGAGGGTCTGGAACGCACTCCAGACGCCGTGCCGCAGGTGCAGACCGACCATGACGACGGCGACGACGTAGATGAGCGTCACCCACCACCGGGAGGCGTCGAAGCCCTCGACCATCCGGTCGGCGGGGGCGGAGTCGAAGCCCTCGGGGTTGACGACGCCGAAGGTCAGGTCGAGCAGGTGCCAGACCACGAACAGCGCGATCGTCAGGCCGCCGAAGCGCATGATGTGGGTGGCGTAGCCGCCCGCCTGCGACTTCTTGGCGACGTACTTCACCGGCCTGGCCTTGCCCGCCCGCCGGGCCAGCGAGATCGCGGCCCACATGTGCAGGACGACGGAGGCGACGAGCACGATCTCCACGATCGTCAGCACCGTGCGGTAGGGGGCGATCGGCTCCAGCAGCGTGCGCAGCGCGTGAGCGTAGTCGTTGAACGAGTCGCGGCCGAAGAAGATCTTGAGGTTGCCGAGCATATGAAGGACGAGGAAGAGCACCATCACGGCGCCCGTGACGGCCATGACGGCCTTCTTGCCGTTCGAGGAACCCATGAAGCCGCGCGCTCTGCGGCGCTTCCGGGTGCTGGGAGGGGTGACGGGCGCTGTGGCGGCGCCGCGCTCTATCGTGGCAGTCACGTTTCCAGACGCTATGTATGCAGCGACGATCCGTCCAAGTCATCGTAGGTCTCGTTTCGATAGCCATCAGCTATGATGCTTGGTTTGTACGGTCGCCCCAGGCCAGGGACGGTCGGCCGATGCGAGGAATGTCACATGCAGCTGCAACAACTGGCCTACTTCGTCGCGGTCGCGGAGACCAGGCACTTCACCCAGGCGGCCGAGCGCATGCGGGTCGCGCAGCCGTCCCTCAGCAAGCAGATCAAGACCCTGGAGAGCGATCTGGGTGCCCGGCTGTTCTCCCGGGCCCGGGGCAACGTCACGCTGACCGCGGCGGGGGAGGCGCTGCTGCCGCTGGCCCGCCGGATCCTGGCCGACGCCGACACCGCCCGGCAGGAGGTGGCCGAGCTCGCGGGGCTCCGGCGTGGCCGGGTGCGGCTCGGCGCCACGCCGTCGTTGTGCGCGGGGCTGCTGGCCGACGCGCTGGCCCGCTTCCACCGCGCGTACCCGGGGATCGAGCTGCTGGTGGAGGAGGGCGGCTCGCGTGACCTGGTCAGGGCGCTGGCCCGGGGACAACTCGACCTGTCGCTGATCATCATGCCGCTGCACAGCGATGACCCGGCCCTGGTGACGGAGGAGATCCTCAGGGAGAACCTCGTGGTCGCCGCGCCCTCCCACGAGGCGGCGCACGGGCGATACCTGCGCATCGAGGACCTGCGCGGCCGGCAGATGGTGATGTTCCGGCGCGGCTACGACCTGCGGGAGGCCACGCTGGCGGCGTGCCGTCAGGCGGGGTTCGAGCCGAGGTTCGCGGTGCAGGGCGGTGAGATGGACGCGGTGCTGCGGTTCGTGGAGGCGGGCCTGGGCGTGGCGGTGGTGCCGTCGATGGTGCTCGACGGGCGGCCTGGCCTGTCGGGCACGCCGCTCGCGCCGCCGGGGCTCAGCCGGACGATCGCCCTGGCCCACCGTAAGGACGTCGAGCCGACCAGAGCGGCACAGGCGTTCCGCGAGATCCTGCTAGCTTTCGTAGTGGAATCTGGGCATGAGGGCACGCTTCCGCAAGGGGTGGAGCTCATCGCAGAATGAGCACCATCACTCCAATTTTCCGAAGAGGCGTCTTGACGGCAAATCTCTCAGAAACGTTGACATTGCTCCTCATCGAGGATGACGACGGTGACGCCTTCCTCGTCGAAGAGCTGCTCAAGGAGGCGGAAGCCCCACCCAAGATTCTCCGGGCGCGAAGTCTGCGCGAGGCGAAGGAGAAGCTGACCGAGCACACCCAGGGTGTGCTGGTCGACCTGACGCTGCCCGACGCGAACCGCCTGGAAGCCTTGGAGGAGGTCCTGGCGCTGGCCCCGCACGCGGCCGTGCTGGTGCTCACCGGCCTGAGGGACGTCCACGTGGGCGTCGCCGCCGTCCAGGCGGGCGCCCAGGACTACCTGGTCAAACAGGACATCGACGCGCGGCTGCTGGCCAGGGCCATCCGGTACGCGATGGAGCGCAAGCGGGCCGACCTGGCCCACCTGGCGCTGCTGCAGGCGGAGCTGACGGCCAAGGAGAACGCCAGGCTGGAGAGCGCGCTGCTGCCCGACGCGCTGCTGCGCACCGACGCGATGGAGCACGTCACCCGCTACCTGCCGGGCAGCGGCGGCACGCTGGCCGGCGACTTCTTCGACACCGTGCAGACGCCGGACGGCTCCGTGCACGTCGTGATCGGCGACGTGTGCGGGCACGGGCCCGACGAGGCGGCGCTCGGAGTGGCGCTGCGGATCGCCTGGCGCACCCTGGTGCTGGCCGGGCAGACGGACGAGACGATGCTGCGCGCGCTCGACGCGCTGCTGCGTGCCGAGCGCCAGGCCCCCGAGATCTTCACCACGCTCTGCATGGCCACCATCGCCCCCGACCTGCGCTATGCGAGGATGCACGTGATCGGCCACCCGCCTCCCGTGCTGGTGCGTGACGGAGGCGTCGAGGCGGTGTGCGACACGCCCTCCGGGCCACCGCTCGGCATCTTCCCCGACGCGGAGTGGCGGGTGATCGACGTCCCGCTGGGCGAGGAATGGACGATGATGCTCTACACCGACGGCCTGATCGAGGCGGCCGTGGGCGAGCCCGACGGGGAGATCGGGGTGGACGGCCTGGTCGAGCTCGTACGCGCCCACGGAGACATCGACCTCGACCGGCTCATCACCCATGTCGGCACGCTGAGCGACGACCTCGCCGTGATCCTGCTGCGCAGGAGGAGAGCATGATCATCCACCCGCTGCCGCCCGCCCCGGAGCCCACGGGGCTGGGCCGGCTGCCGGTCGCCCGCTGGTTCCTGTTCGTCGGGACGATCGCCGGCATCGCGTTCGTGGCCGGGGTCACAGTCATCCTGGTGATGAGCGCCCGCACCATGGAGCTGTCGCCGCCCCCCGAGATCGCCGCGCAGCTCACCCGGCTGAACGTCACGCTGATCGTGGTGTTCGCGGTACTGCTCGCCTGCGGCATCGGGCTGGCGTTCATCGTGCGCCACGCCGTGCTGAACCCCATCGAGCGGCTCACCGCGCAGGTGCGTACGGTCGCCGGCGGCGACTTCGACCACGTCCTGCACGTCGACCGGCCGGCGGAGCTGGCCGAGCTGGCCGGCCACGTCGACTCCATGCGCGGCCGCATCGTCGCGGCCTGGCGGGTCGCCACCGACCAGAGCGAGGAGCTGCGCAGGTCCAACGGCGAGCTGGAGCAGTTCGCCTACGTCGCCAGCCACGACCTTCAGGAGCCGCTGCGCAAGGTCGCCAGCTTCACCCAGATGCTGGAGCAGCGTTACGGCACGCAGCTCGACGACCGGGCCAAGCAGTACATCCACTACGCGGTCGACGGCGCCAAGCGCATGCAACTGCTCATCAACGACCTGCTCGACTTCTCCAGGGTCGGCCGGGTCACCAGCGAGAAGACCTCGGTCGAGTCGGGCGCGGCGCTGGACGCGGCGCTGGAGAACCTCTCGGCCACGATCGAGGACACCGGCGCCACGGTCAGCCGCGACGCGCTGCCCCGGGTCACCGGCAACCGGATGCAGCTCACCCAGCTCTTCCAGAACCTGGTCGAGAATGCCGTGAAGTTCCGCGCCGAGGAGCCTCCGCGCATCCACATCGGAGCGGAGCGGAGCGGCGACATGTGGGAGTTCAGCTGCTCCGACAACGGCATCGGGGTCGAGTCCAAGTACGCCGACCGCATCTTCCTGATCTTCCAGCGCCTGCATCCCCGCGACGTGTATCCAGGCACCGGAATCGGGCTCGCGTTGTGCCGCAAGATCGTCGAGTATCACGGTGGGCGGCTGTGGCTGGACGGTGACGCCGAGGGCAGGGGCACGACGTTCCGGTGGACCCTACCTGTGGCTGGAGGCTGATCACGATGGACGTGCGACCGATCGATGTGCTCCTGGTGGAGGATGACCAGGCGGACATCTTGCTGACGAAGGAGGCGTTCGACCTCAACAAGGTCCGCAACCGCCTCAACGTGGTCAACGACGGCGAGCAGGCGATGGCCTATCTGCGCAGGGAGGGCGACCACCGCGACGCGATCCGTCCCGACCTCATCCTGCTCGACCTCAACCTGCCGAGGATGAGCGGCAGGGAGGTCCTGCGGGCGGTCAAGGACGACCCCGCGCTGCGCACGATCCCGGTGGTGATCCTGACGACGTCGGAGGCGGAGGAGGACATCCTGCACAGCTACCGGCTGCACGCCAATGCGTACGTGTCCAAGCCGGTGGACTTTGAGCAATTTATCCGGGTTGTCCGACAGATAGATAATTTTTTCGTAACGGTGGTTAAACTTCCTACCTCGGGGCAGCCCCAGTGACGCGGTTACGTGACAGGAATCACAGCGGGTCATCGAAATTGTGAGTGACCCCGCTCACTAAACTCGATCCTGTCGTCGTAACGTATCCCCCACCAACGCGCGCCTGAGCGGAGATCGCCATCCGCGCGCCCAGCAAATACGAAAACCACGGACCCCCTGCGCGATGGGTCCGCGGGAGGTGGAGAGGTCCGCGATGACCCAAACGACGCCCGAAGCACCAGCGAGAAGGCAGCGTGCCCAGGTCAAGGTGCGCACGCTGCGCACCGACCGATGGTGGCTCGTTCCGCTAGTGACGTTCCTCGGGCTCAGCTCATTCCTTGTCTACGGTGTGTGGGCGATCATCGACACGAGCAACTTCGTCGAGCCCTACATCGCCCCATTCGCCTCGCCCTGCCTGTCGACCTCGGAGGTCTGCGACGGCGCGCGGCTGTTCGGGTGGGCGCCCATCGGCGACTGGTACGCGCTCCCGCCGGGGCTGCTGATCCTCGGCCTGCCCGGCGGGTTCCGGCTGACGTGCTACTACTACCGCAAGTCCTACTACCGCTCGTTCTGGTTGTCGCCGGCGGCGTGCGCCGTGCAGGAGCCCCATGGGAAATACACCGGTGAGACCCGGTTCCCGCTGATCATCCAGAACATCCACCGCTACTTCTTCTACTTCGCGGTGGTTATCGGCGCCATCCTCACCTACGACGCCGTGCTGGCGCTGGTGCACAAGCCGCTGGGCCTCGGCTCGTGGATCCTGCTCGTCAACGCCGTGCTCATCCTCGGCTACACCTTCGGCTGCCACTCGTGCCGCCACATCACCGCGGGCAGGCTCAACCACTTCTCCCGTCACCCGCTGCGTTATCGGGCCTGGACGTTCGTCTCCAAGCTCAACGCCAAGCACCAGCCCCTCGCGTGGGCCTCGATGTTCTCCGTCATGGGCGCCGACCTCTATGTGCGCCTGGTCGCCAAGGGCATCATCGCCTTCCCGTACGCGTAAGGACCAGCTTCAGTGGAAAACTCGATAAACACAGAGCGTCACGAGTACGACGTCGTCGTCATCGGCGCGGGCGGCGCCGGCCTGCGGGCCGCGATCGAGGCGCGCCAGCAGGGCAAGCGCACGGCGATCGTCTGCAAGTCGCTGTTCGGCAAGGCGCACACCGTCATGGCCGAGGGCGGCGCCGCCGCCGCGATGGGCAACGTCAACTCCGACGACAACTGGATGGTGCACTTCCGTGACACCATGCGGGGCGGCAAGTTCCTCAACAACTGGCGGATGGCCGAGCTGCACGCCAAGGAGGCGCCCGACCGCGTCTGGGAGCTCGAGGCCTGGGGTGCGCTGTTCGACCGCACCAAGGACGGCAAGATCAGCCAGCGGAACTTCGGCGGGCACGAGTATCCACGGCTCGCACACGTGGGTGACCGTACCGGGCTGGAGATGATCCGCACCCTGCAGCAGCGCGTCGTGGCGCTCCAGCAGGAGGACTACGAGACGCACGGCGATTACGAGGCCTACATCAAGGTCTTCGCCGAGTGCACGGTCACCCGGCTGCTCAAGGACGGCGACGCGATCTCCGGCGCGTTCGGCTACTGGCGCGAGTCAGGAAGTTTCATCCTCTTCGACGCGCCGGCCATCGTCCTGGCCACCGGCGGGATCGGCAAGTCCTACGTCGTCACCTCCAACTCGTGGGAGTACACCGGCGACGGCCACGCCCTGGCCCTGCTCGCCGGCGCCAACCTGATCAACATGGAGTTCATCCAGTTCCACCCCACGGGCATGGTCTGGCCGCCGTCCGTGCGCGGCATCCTCGTCACCGAGTCCGTCCGCGGTGACGGCGGCGTGCTGCGCAACTCCGAGGGCAAGCGCTTCATGTTCGACTACGTCCCCGACGTGTTCAAGGACAAGTACGCCACCAGCGAGGAAGAGGGCGACCGCTGGTACACCGACCAGGCCAATAACCGGCGCCCGCCGGAGCTGCTGCCGCGTGACGAGGTGGCCCGCGCGATCAACGCCGAGGTCAAGGCCGGTCGCGGCTCGCCCCAGGGCGGCGTCTTCCTCGACGTCTCCACCCGGCTGCCCGCCGAGGAGATCAAGAAGCGGCTGCCGTCGATGCACCACCAGTTCAAGGAGCTGGCCGACGTCGACATCACCGCCGAGCCCATGCAGGTGGGCCCGACCTGCCACTACATCATGGGCGGCGTCGAGGTCGACGCCGACACCGGCGCGGCGGCCGTGCCCGGCCTGTTCGCGGCCGGCGAGGTCTCCGGCGGCATGCACGGCTCCAACCGGCTGGGCGGCAACTCGCTGTCCGACCTGCTGGTGTTCGGGCGCCGGGCGGGCGCGGGCGCGGCGGCGTACGTGGACGGGCTCGCGGCCCGGCCCAAGGTGGCCGACGACGCGGTCGAAGCGGCCCGCGAGGAGGCGATCGCGCCACTCGGACGCAGCGGCGAGAACCCCTACGAGGTGCACCACGAGCTCCAGCGCACCATGAACGAACTCGTCGGCATCATCCGCAAGCCCGACGAGGTCGCCGAGGCTCTCCAGGTCGTGGAGAAGCTGAAGGAGCGGGTGGCACTGGTCGGAGCGGCCGGCTCACGCGTCTACAACCCCGGCTGGCACCTCGCGATCGACCTGCGCAACATGGTGCTGGTGTCGGAGTGCGTGGCACGCGCCGCGCTGCTGCGCGAGGAGAGCCGCGGCGGCCACACCCGCGACGACTTCCCCGGGATGAACCCGGAGTGGCGCCGCAAGCTGCTCGTCTGCTCCACTGAGGGCGGCTCGGACGTCCGCGTCGAGGAGAAGATCCAGCCGCGCATGCGCGACGACCTGATCAGCCTCTTCGAACGCGACGAGCTGAGCAAATACCTCACCGACGAAGAGATGACCGAGTTCGACGGGATAGCGAAGTCATGAGCTACAAGGCAAAGTTCAAGGTCTGGCGCGGTGAGGGCGGCGAGGGCAGGCTCGAGGACTTCACCGTGGAGGTCAACGAGGGCGAGGTCGTCCTCGACATCATCCACCGGCTCCAGGCCACGCAGGCGCCCGACCTGGCCGTGCGCTGGAACTGCAAGGCGGGCAAGTGCGGCTCGTGCAGCATGGAGATCAACGGTAAGCCGCGCCTGGGCTGCATGACCCGGATGTCCACCTTCGAGGAGGACGAGACCATCACGGTCACGCCGATGCGCACGTTCCCCGTCATCAAGGACCTCGTCACCGACGTGTCCTTCAACTACCAGAAGGCCCGGGAAGTCCCGTCCTTCACGCCGCCGGCCGACGTCCGGCCCGGCGAGTTCCGGATGAAGCAGGTCGATGTCGAGCGGTCCCAGGAGTTCCGCAAGTGCATCGAGTGCTTCATGTGCAACAACATCTGCCACGTGATCCGTGACCACGAGGAGAACAAGCCGACCTTCTCCGGTCCGCGCTTCCTCATGCGGATCGCCGAGCTGGACATGCACCCGTACGACGTGGCGGACCGTCAGGAGACGGCCCAGGAGGAGCACGGGCTCGGCTACTGCAACATCACCAAGTGCTGCACCGAGGTCTGCCCCGAGCACATCAAGATCACCGACAACGCGCTGATCCCGATGAAGGAGCGCGTGGTCGACCGGAAGTACGACCCGCTGGTGTGGCTGGGCAACAAGATCTTCAAGCGCACCTCGTAGGGCGCTGAACACGGAAGGCGGCGGCCGGATCATCCGGCCGCCGCCTTCCGTGTGTCCACGTCCTCGCGGCGTGCGCCTGTCTTCCGCGCCTGTCTTCCGCGCCGGGCGCCTACTTCTTGCGGCCCCAGCGGCGCTTGCGCTTGGAGTCGCCCGGCGCCTCCTGCGCGGGCTCCTGCGTCTCCTGGCCCTCCTGCGTGCCTGCCGGCCGCTCGCGCTCCGGCTCCTGGTCCGGCAGCGGCTGGATCGCGGTCACGTCGCCGTCGGCGGGAAGGTAGGGCGGCGGGTCGTAGTTTCCGCCGCGGACGGGCGGCTCGAACAGCGAGGCCGACGGGCCCTGCCACGGCTCCGCGTCACCCGGCTCCGCAGCCGAGGCCGGCGCGCTCGGGCGCTCCCTCTCGTCCTCGTACGGGCTCGCACCCCCCGGCGGAATGTCCGCCGGCGGGATCACCGGCTCGAACGGGTCACGGTATTCGCTCTGCTTGGGCGGCTCGTGGCTGTAGGAGCCGAACTCGTCCGGGTGCAGCACCACCGGCTCCTCCGCCGGGGGCTGCTCCTCGTGCGGGTGGTCCTGCAGCGGGGCCGGCTGCGGTTCCTGGTAGACGGCGCCGTACTGCACCTGGCCGCCCGGGTAGGTCTGCACGGGGACGAAGCTGATGATCGGCGCGTACGCCGTGCCGCCCGGATAGCCGGGGGCGGGGAAACCCGCCGTGGCGTAGCCCGGGCCCGCCGGGTAGCCGCCGCCCGGAGGCATCTCCGGGCGGGACATCGGCCCCGCCTTGCGTACCGCCGCCGCGTGGGCCATCCGGCGCAGCCGCCCCTCGAAGATGAGGACGGCGAAGAGCGCGAGCAGCACCAGCACCAGCGCAGGGATGCTGAGCTTCTGCGTCAGCGTGCGCTGGTCGAACTCGGGCGCCGCGTTCCGCAACTCCAGCGGCACCTCCTCGGAGGAGGGAGGCGGCGACTCGCTCAACGGCGCGTTGGTGGGCGTCTCGGTCGGTGCGACGGCCGGCATCTCCACGCTCTCCTCAGGAGTGGCGGTGACGGAGGTGCTGGGCGGCACCTCGACGCTCTGCGTGGGCAGCGGCTGCGGCTGCTGCTGCGGAGTGGACGGCGTGCTGCTCGGGGTCGGGCTCTTGGTGGTCTTCTTCGGCGTGGGGCTCTTGGTGGTCTTCGTAGGAGTCGCGGTGACGGTCTGGGTGATCGTCGTCTCCGGATCCTGCTCCTCCTCAGGCTCGTCAGGAGGGGGCTGGCCCGCCGTCGCCGTGACCGTCACCGTGGTCTCGGGATTCTCCGGCCAGGCGTCGCACACATCGCCGGGATTGCACCCCTCGATGGGGTCGTACGCCGCCGTGGAGGCGCTGGCGCTCTGCACGATGAACGGGGCCGCGCCCGCACCGGCGAGGCCCAGCGCCAAGACGATCGCGGACACGGCTGTCGCTCGCGTGCGCTCCACCGTTGCCCTCCGACAGTCCCGAAACCGTGGTCAAAAAAATACTAGCCGGGTCAAAGTAACAGTAAAGACTGATTTACAACTCCAATTTACGGTTACGGCCCTGTTGTACCGTGACAATGAGCCGCAAGGCCCCCAGCAGCAGTCCGACGGCTCCGGCCGCCAGCCAGAAACCCGTCGCGCCGTCCACGATGCTGACCCCCTCTTCCGGGCGCACACGTTTCGCCGACGCCACCATTTCCCACGGCAACGGCGCCGACCCGGGACTTGCGGCCGGCGGGAACGACACCTCCGGAGACGGAACGTTCCCCGCGGTCGCCGCCACCTGCGGCGCCCCCTCGGGGGTCGCCTGCGCGAACCCGTCGGGCAATTCCTGCGCGGACCCGTGGGGCATCGACTGTGTGGACCCGTGGGACCGAGTCGAGCCCTGAGACTGCGCGGATTCTCGGGTCTGGGGTGCGGACTGTTGAGCCTGGACGGACTGGTGTGGCTGCGCGCTTCCTTGAGCCTGGACAGTCCGCTGAGGCTGCGCGCTTCCTTGAGCCTGGACGGTCTGAGGCTGTGCGGTTCCTTGAGGATGGGCACCCCCATGAGACCGGGACCCGTAAGGCTGGGACCCGTAAGGCTGGGACCCGTGAGGCTGGGACCCGTGAGGCTGGGACCCGTTGGGCAGTTGCTGCGCGGATTCGAGACCCGCGCCCTGCTCCTGCTCCTGTGCGGACGTTCCTGGCGCCCGCTGCGGGGAGGCGGTGGGCGGCACCTGCTCCTCAGCCCCACCCCGCATGATCGGTCGCCCCTCCGCGTGTCCTTCAGCGTCGCGCCGCGCACCTTCCATCTCGCGCTCCACGTGACCGTGCTCCTGTGCACCGACCTCCACGGGCTCCTGGGCTTCCGCGCCGTGCTGCCGCACCCCTGGACCGACGGGCCGCCGGCCCTCCACATCGAAACCAGGAGGTGGCCACCCCCCGGCTACAGGCCCACCGGGCGGCCAGACCTCCGCATCAGGCCATTCCCCCGCCCCAGGGCCGGCCGGCGGCCAGGCGCCGGGGACAGCAGGGTGGTCGGCGCCCGGCGACTGGTCCTGCCGACCGTAGGGCACCGGTGTGCCGCCGCCGGGCTCGTCCGGTCCTGACGGCCGGGTCGGCGATATGGCGCTCCCGACCCGCGTGGTGACGGTGTTGGCCATGGTCGTCAGCCCGTCACCGGAGTCGGTGCGCATCCGGGCGACCGCCGCCAGCGCCACAGCCATGGCCCCGGCCGGTGCGGTGAGCGTCACCTCCACGGATCGTTCCCCGGAGACCTCGCCCAGCCTGCACACCCGCGTTCCCGGCGGGGATGCGCTGGCGCGGATGGAGCCGGAAGGGGCCGACAACGCGCGTACGGCGAGTTCCTTCGAGGCCATCTCACCCACCGACGCCACATCCGCCCGGGGGCCTCCCGCCAGCTCCCGGTTCGCCCCGGGAAGTGTGGCCTGCTCCGGCGTCGCGGGCTGCGGCGTGACAGCCCCGGGACCGGTGATCCCCGGCCCGGGACTCACGGCGGGATGAGCGGGCGACGGGGCGCAGACGACCTCCGCCAGCGCTTCCGCCGGGCTGGCCGCCACCGCGACACTCGCGCCCCTGCCCATCCCGTTCAGCCGTACCTTGAACCGCTGGACGTCCCCCGTCCTGACCCGCTTTCCCGCGCCGTCGGACCCCTTGATCCGCTCGAGCACCAGCGACACACCGGTGGCCCCCACGGGCACACAGGGCACCGCCGTCAGAAGCAGGGCCCCGGCAATGATCCAGCCACGCCGCATCATTCCCACTCCCCCGTTGCGACAAATCACACCGAGTCATCATCATGTCACACAGAGTGAGAGGCTCATCACCGGGGCAGCAGGTTCTCCACGGTCTTCATGATGGGCAGGTCCGCGCCCAGCCAGTCGACGTCGTAATAGTCGCCGGGACCGAGCCACCGCAGCGCCAGGTGCTCCTTGGCTTCGGGCACGCCCGAAATCAGGGAGCACAGCCACACGCGCATGACATACCCCGGCGAGAGCGGCCAGTCACCGCCCACACGTTCGCCCACCGCGATCTCGACGCCGAGTTCCTCGCGACACTCCCGCACGAGCGCCACCCGCTCGTTCTCCCCGGGATCCACCTTCCCGCCGGGGAACTCCCACCCGCCGGCCAGCGCCGCCGGTTCAGCTCGCTGGGCAGCGAGCACCCGGCCGCCGGGAGCGACGATCACCGCGGCCACGACCACGACCGTGCTCATCACGTCACATTCCTCACAGGGATGGATTCTGCAGCTTCCTGAGCTGTTCGAGCACGTCGGGGTTCTGGAGGGGCCGGGTGAAGCCCACCCGGTTGGTACGGGCCTCATAGCCGGTGACCTTGATCGGCCCGCACAACCGGCAGCGGGCCTCCAGCATCTTGCCCTTGGACACGACCAGGCCGACATGACCGGGGCTGTTCGCCGACGTGCCGGGACCGGAGTTGAAGAACACCAGGTCGCCCGGCTGCTCGTCCCCTTCCTGGATCTTCACCCCGAAAGGCCACTGCACGAACGTCGTACGCGGGATCACTAATCCCGCCGCCCGGTAGGCCGCGTAGATGACGCCCGAGCAGTCGAACGCGTCGGGCCCCGTGCCGCCCCACAGGTACGGCTTGCCGCGCTGGTCTAGCGCGTACTCGAGGATCTTGGCCACGACGTCGCTCGGCGCGGCCTCGATCAGCGGGTCGTCGCACTCCTCCGAGGCCTGCGGGGGCAGCTTCACCTCGCCTGACCTGGCGTATTTCCTGGCGATCTCGACCACCTGGTCGACGTACCACCAGGCCCGGTTGTAGACGAACAACGCCTGCCGCACGTTCTCCGGCGCGCCGTTGCGCTTGAGCATCTTCGCGGCGCCCAGGATGGCGTCGGCGGGGTTGTAGACGTCGCCCACGCCGTCGCCGTCGCCGTCGGAGGCGTAGCCGTTGAAGTCGGACGACATCGGGATCCTGGCCTTGCCGCCCCACGTGGAGATCAGGAACTGCATCGGCCCCGCCGCGCCCGCGTGGTTGGTGCCGTTCTTGACGCCCGGCAGGTCGGAGCGGCCGTGGTCGGTCTCGCGTTTGCCCACGGCGGCCAGGATGTTCCACTGCACGCCGATCTTCTTGCCGTGCTTCTTGTACAACTCCAGGTACTTGCCGGGAATGTCGGAGGAGCCCGAGTCGGACACCTCCTCCACCTGCGTGTCGTCCTCGCAGTCGACGGAGCCGCCGCCGGAGATGAAGGACGGCAACGAGATCAGCAACATCGGCGAGATGATGACCGCCACCAGGATCAACGCCCCGGCGAGACCGATCACCAGAGCGAGACGCGAACCTTTCATTCCAGAATGTCCCCCTCCTGGCCCTCCGTCGACGGACGGAGGTCGAAGACCCGCCAGTCGGCTCCCACCTGGCTCACCGTGACCGCGTACTCCTCGTTGTGCTGCTTGGCGCCGCTCTTCGCGGCGACCTGCCGGGTGGCACTGATCACGAAGACGACAGAGGTCTTCTCGACCTGCCTGATCTCCTTCAGCCTGGCCGTGGCCGTGGAGACGATCTCGTCGTTGCGGTTCTGCTCGATGGTGCCCGCCGAGGAGAGCGTTCTGGTCAGCTCGTTGCCGAACTCCGCCGTCGTGTACGCCTTCAGCCGCGCCGCGTAGGCCGCCGGATCCTCGTCGTGACGGAACGTGCCGTACTCGGCGGTGAACCGCTCGGCGAGGTCCGCAGCCGCGGCGAGTTGCTCCTTCTGCATGGGCAGGTAGGAGTAGACGTCGAACGGCTCGGCGCTCGCGGTCGCCAGCGGCGTGCTCGAAGCCGCCGGTGTGACGGCCGCGGGGGTCGCCTCCCGCGCGGGCTCCGCCTGCTCCTCCGAGGGCGGCCCGATCGTCAGGTAGATGCCGACCGCGGCGACGACCACGACGATGACGGCGAAGGCCAGCCCGCGCCGGTCACCTGGCTGTGCCATGTTCAGTCCTTGTCGGGGGAGTTCGGCTTGAGCCAGAACGGCACGGAGGGGCTGTCACCTCCGGAGCCGCCACCGTCGCTGCCGCTGCGCAGCCAGAGCGGCGGCGCCTCCGAGGAGCGCGATGACGACTCGCCGGAGCCGAAGATCCGGGAACCTGACTGCCCGCCGCGCGGTCTGGCCTGGCCTCCGCCGCCACCGGACCGCGCTCCGCCGGAGCCGTTGGAACCGCCGAACAACCCGCCGCCGGAGCCGCGGGAACGGGTGCCGCCGGACCCGCCGAACCTCGACCCGCGCGAGGCGCCCGATGAGCCGTTACGCGAGCCGCCCGACGAGCCGCCGCGCCGCGCCCAGCCGCCACCGGACCCGCCGCCGAACCAGCCGCCGCCGGACCCGCTGGACCCGCCGGCGCCCGCGCCGGCACCGGTCCTGCCTCCTGCCGCACCACCGGACCCGCCACCGGGCCTGACGCCCCCCGCCCCGCCGTGCGTGCGGGTGGGCGCGCCCAGATTGAGCGGCGGTGCCGTGCCCCTGCGTGGTTCGAGCGGCGCCCTGGTCGCCGCCTTGCCGCCCTGCTGGTCGGTGTCGAGGGGCGCCGCCGTGGCGGGCACGCGGGTGCCGGAAGGAGCACCTTCCCCTTCCTCCGCGCGGACCCTGGCCTGGCCCGTCGCCGCCGTGGCCGCCGCCCCCGCCGGGTTGGCCGCGGCCGCCGCCCTGATGACCGGCTCGGCCTTGCGCAACCCCCAGCGTCCGATCCTGGCCGACGCGACCGGCGGCAACGCGCCCGCGGACCGTTCGAGCACGGACGAACTCGCCGCCTCGCCGAGCATGCGGGTGGTGACCGTGTGGCCGTTCAGCGAGGCGAACAGGTGCTGGAACGGGCGGCGGTAGAAGAACACCGCGATCGTCAGCAGGGCCATGAACAACACCTGCAGCCCCCACGGCATGGCCGTGGAGATGATCAGCGCGTAGCCGTACACGAGCACGCTGAGCACGATCGTCAGCACGGCCTGTCTCAGCAGCGTACCGACGAGCATCTCCACCCAGCGCATGGCGATGATCCGCCCGCTGCCCGGATGCACGCCGATGAGCAGGAAGATCGGCCCGAGGATGAGCAGCAGCAGGAAGCCCACCTTCAGCACCAGCAGCGAGACCGCCACCAGGAAGATGAGCGTGCCGGCGACCAGCGCGGCGATGAACGCGCCGACGGCCACGCCGAGCCGGTTGGACCAGTCTCTGCCGGAGAAGACGGTGTAGCGGGGGTCATTCCTGAGCTGCGAGGCCAGCTCCGCGTACTCCGACTGGCGGGCCCCCACGTCGGGGGCGGGCTGGCCGGCGACGGCGGGCGGGATCGACTGGATCTCCAGCATCTTGCGGCCGAAGTCGCGCACGATGGGCTGCTGCGGGTCGGCGGTGCCGAACTGGCCCACCAGCCACGGCTTGCAGACCAGCGTGGACCACAGCGCGTCGGCGTTCTGCTCGACGCCCGGCGTGCCGGTCTGGCCGTAGCCGCCCGGCTTGAGCTCAGGAGCGCTGTCGCCGGGAGGCGGCAGGCAGGACGCGCCGCCCGCGCCAGGCAGGCCGGAGAACGCCGAGTTGACGACCTCGCCGGTCTTGTCGGTGACCACCTTGCCGAGCCCGGTGAAGTCGGCGGGCCTGCTGAAGAACCAGACCGCCACGGTGACCGCCAGGACCATCCAGATGACGCCTTCGGCGGTCGTGGTGGCCCGCTTGCGGATCAGGCCGTACCAGGCCAGCCAGATCGCGCCGATGATCACGATCGGGCGGAGGAGCGGCCAGTACATCGCGTTGGCCAGACTCGTGACGATGTCGTCGACCACGTTCTTGATCGACTGAAGCGGCCCTTCGGTCGCGGCCGCCTGGTACGTGGTGATCGTCAGCCGGTCGACGGCCTTGGCCGCGGTGAAGATGCCGTTGGCCCACATGTTGCCGAGCACGGCGACGTAGTCGGAACAACCCAGCTCGTGGGTGTGCCAGAACTGGCCGCTCATTCCGAACTGGCCGTAGTTGGTGGTCGGAGCCGGCGCTCCGCCCTCGGGGGGCGGCGGCTGGATCATGCCGTCGGTGCCGCCGCCGATCACCTCGGGCGCGAGCGCGCCCGACAGGTCGCAGGGGGCCGCGGCCGCCGGGGTGGACACACCGCCCACCACGACGGGCACCACGAGCACGGCGGTGACGAGCGCGAACGCCAGCGCGAGTCGTCGGGATAGCCGGACCTTCATGACCGTACCTCCTGCGCTCTGCCCACGCCCCCCTGAAGATCATCATGCCCGTCGGCGACGGGTTTGTCGTGTGTGGGGTTCGTGTCGAGCCAACGGAGAAGTTCCTCGGAGATCAGGTCTACTCCGATGCGGCCCGCCCTGCCATCCAGATCACGGAATACGCATTCGCCGTTTCCGAGCGAGCGCAGCACGGCCTTGTGCTCTTCCGACGGCTCCACCCCGAGCAGGGACATGACGTGGTCCACCTCCACCCGTTCGGTGGACCTGAACGCGAAGACGGACGACAGGCAGTTGGTCACCTGCTCGTTCAGCAGGTCTCCCGCGTTCTGCGAGACCAGCACCAGAGCGGTGTTGCGGGAGCGGCCCATCCGGCTGACCTCGGGCACCAGCTTGGCGCCCTCGGGCGTGGAGGTGATCGCCCACGCCTCGTCCAGGAAGATCGCCTTCGGGGCGCGCCGGTCGAGGCCGTTCATCAGCCTGCGCGCGAACTGGGAGACCAGGTAGAGCAGCGCCACCGACAGCCGCTGCTCGTAGGAGTAGTCATCCCTGGTCGTGGCCACGTCGGGCAGCGTGAGCCCGCCCAGCGTGAACACGGTCGTCCACCCCTCCGTGTCGATCTGGTCGCCGCCGGAAGGGTCGAAGCAGAGCCTGGCCAGGTGCATCTCCGACATGGAGCGCAGCACCGCGCCGAGGTTCTTCGACGCGGCGTCGCCGGCCTGCTCCAGGAAGTCGACGACCTTGCCCAGCGAAGGGTCGGGCGCGTTCGACACCGCGGCCACCGCCTGGATCATCGCCGACTCACGCTCCTCCGACATGCGGGGCAGCAGCAAGCGCAACGTCTCGGTGGCCATCGTCTTCTTCGCCGCGATGTCGTCGCCGAACGAGAACGGGTCGAGCAACCCGGGCGCCGCCGAGCCGAGCGGGATGATGCGCGCCTTACGCCCGCGCTTGTCGAGCAGCCGTACGAGCGACTCGGCGTCGCCCTTCGGGTCGATCACCGCGACCGTCACGCCGCGCAACGCCATCTGATAGATCATCAGCAGCGCGAGCGTCGTCTTGCCGCCGCCCGGCTCGCCAGTGATCGCGATGGCGGTCGGCCGGTTACGGCTGGCCGCAAGCAGCGGGTCGAAGTGCACGATGCTGCGCGCCCTGCCCACGGTCTCGCCGATGTACGGGCCCAGCCAGCCCTCGCTGCCGTCGTCCAGCCGGTCGCCGAGGTCGACGGTCGCCGTGGCCATGCCGCCCGAGATCGTCCGCAGCGGCTGGCGCTGGGCGTAGGCGTTGACCTGCACCTTCTCCCCCGGCAACGCCTCACGCAACAACGAGAACTGGTCGCCGGTCGAGTTGACCACGTCGATGCCCATGTCGCGGTAGTGCTCGACGACCGCCTCCACCCGCTGCACGCAGATGTCCTCGGTCGGGGCCGACACGATCAGGCGGTGCCAGCCGTACACGAACGGCAGCCGCTCCTTCGTGATGCCGTGCTCCAGCATCCGGGCCGCGTCGATCTGCTCCGCCAGCGCCAGCGGCGCCTCCGCGCCCGCCTCCCGGATGTGGTGGTCCATGTCGCGGGCGTGCGCCAGCTTGCGCGCGACGTCCTTGGACGCCTTGACCGGCGGGATCAGCCGCATCCGCGACGAGATCTCCACGGGGAACGCGAGCTGGTCGGCGAAGTGCATCCACGGCTCGCCGTCGGGGAACGGCATGAGATCGGGAAACCGCGCGAACGACAGGTGAGCCACGTACGAGTCGCCCTGCGGCTGCACGATCCGCAGCAACGACCTGCCGTTGTGGATCTCGCCCTCCACCAGCGCCTCGATCTCGCCCCTGCCCCAGCGCCGCTTCGGGCTCGCCGACGGCGGCGGGTCGCCCAGAGCGCCCGCGGCCGCGTGCTGGAACAACCACGCCACCTCCACGGAGGTGGCGTGCCTGGCGTAGAGGGCGCTCGACGCGAGCGCTCTGCCCAGCCGCTCCGCCTGTTCCGTCCACCGCCCGATCTCGCTGTCGGGCACGTGGTCGTCCTCCATGCCGAGAGACTTCTCGGTCTTCTGGTAGAAGCCGAGGAGCTGGCTGAGCACGCCGCTGCCGAGCTGCTTGCCGCGCGGCCCGAGCCGCACGCCGAGGTAGACCTCCTTCGACCAGAAGTCCTTCGCCCAGACGTGCCGGTACATCTCCTCCAGGTAGTCGCGCCAGCCGGGCCCCTCGTCGGACGTGGCGTCGAGCGCCATGGCCCACTCCGCCGCGGGGTAGGTGCGGTGCGCGACCCTCAGGTGGACCTCGGCGTCCGGCATCCTGATCGCGGCCAGCGCGATCGTGACGTTGGTGGCCAGCGCCTCGCGCTCCTCAGGCGTGACGAACTCGTAGCTGACCGTCGGGAGTCTGAAGTACGCCCATGCGCAGGTGTCCGTGAGCAGGATGCGGTCGTCGAAATAGCGGACCGCGAGGCGCTGGTGCGCTCGTGATGCCCTGCTCATGCCGCCCCCTCAGCGCATGAACGGGCCAGGCCTGCTCGCTTGTTCACTTATCGCTCACCGATTCTCGTGCCCGGGGGGTCACTCGCCAACTCCTCCTCGCTCGGTCGGACGGTCTGTGCCTTCGCCGCGAAGCCCGCTATCACCACGCCCGCGAGGGCGAGGTAGGCTCGCCGCCCGGCCGCGCGCAACTGCCCGGGTTCGACGACCTCCGCACCGCCGGGCGCCAGATCGTCCTCCCAGGGGACCCTGACGATGGCCCGGCACCTGCCTCTGGCCACCGCCTCCGCCTGCTCGACATCGGCCATCGAACGCCTGCTCACGCCGTTCACGACCATCACCGCACGCCTGCGCAGCTCCGCGCAGCCGTGCCCGTCGAGCCACTCGTACGTCATCGCCACCGCCTCGGACGCCTCCTCGCTCGCCGGGACCACCAGCACCAGCTGGTCGGCGTACGGCAGGACCCGTGCCGCCAGCGCGGCGGCCGGGTCGATGACGGCCAGCTTGTAGTGGCGGTCCAGCAGGCGCATCGACTCGCCCAGCCGGTGGTCGGAGAAGAGGGACCGGTCCGCCAGGCGCTGCTCGGCGCCGGCGTCGGTGTCCGCGCTGATCACCTCTAGCCCGGAGGCCGTCCTGGTGGTGTATCCGCGCATGGCGAGGTAGCCGCTGACCCGGTCGAGACCGGACAACAGCGAGGTGAGCGTCTCGGGGGTCTCCAGCTCGATCCTGCTCGTCAGGGTGCTGCCGCCGGTGTTGGCGTCGACAGCCACCACCCGGTCATCGCGATAGCGGGCGAACGTGTGGCCCAGCATGAGCGCGGTCGTGCTCTGCCCGGCGCCGCCGGTGCATCCCAGCACGACGACCCTGCGGCTGCCGCTGAACACACCCCTCGCCCTGGCCTCGTCGATCTCGGACCCGTCGGTGCGTACACCACCCCCGCCGACGACCACCTGCGCGATCCGCCGCCACCCGCCGGAGTCGCGCCCGACCACCGACTCGACCCGGCGCACCCGTCCCTCACCAGGGCGCGGCACGGGCACGGGCGAGGGCACGGGCGGCACCCGCTCGCCGCCCCGGCCGGGTTCGCTCCGCAACGGCGGCGCGTCCTGCCTCGCGGCCCCTTGACCGCCCGTCCGCGCACCCCTCCTGCCGCCCGCCGCAGGCCTCTGACCACCCGCCACCGGGACGTCGCGTCCGCTGTCGGCCCCCGCGCTGCGGGCCGCCGGAACCTCCCGATCGCTGGTAACCCCACCACCGCGACCGCCGGCCACCCGGGCATCGCGGGCACCACGAGCGCGCGCCGCAGGGGCGTCATGGTCACCGACCGCGTCAGGTGCGGGCGTGTCGCGGCCTTCGTCTGTCGTCCGGCCCGGTCCGGACCCGTCCACCGGGACCAGCGTCGGCCTCACACGCCCGCCCGTCGCCTGGCCCCGCGTCGAGGGCTCCGGGGCGCCTGGCGCTTCCTGTACGCCCGCGACCTGACCGAGGGTGTTCCCCACCTCGTCCTGGACCGCGTCCGGCGCGCCCCTGGACTCGGCGGTGACGGTGTCAAGCACGTCCTGCGCGCCACCACCCGCTTCCGGTGAGACGGCAGCCGGGGCGCCGTCACCTGATCCCCTCGCGACGGCACCCTCCGAGAGGCTGCCCGCTTCTTCGGCGTCGAACGGAGCGTCCGCGACCCCGGCCGCACCACCGGCAGCAACCGGCGGAACGTCAGCGGCCCCGGCTGCATCACCGACAACAACCGGGGAAACACCGGCGGCCTCAGCCGCATCACCGGCGGCGGCCGGAGAAACGTCGGCCGCCTTCGGCGTGCCGGGCGCGGCGGGGACGGCTTCGGCGCGGTCGTTGCCTGCGGCAGGGGCTCCCGCGCGGTCGTCTCCTGTGGGAGCAACCTCCGTGGGAGTGGCTCTCGTGGGGTCGTCTCCCGTGGAGGCTCCTGTGGATGTGGCTCCTGTGGGGGTGGCGGGGCGGGGC
>NZ_SMKP01000105.1:0-35209 GCF_004349015.1 Nonomuraea diastatica | reverse complement strand
ACCCCCGCGTCCGTCAGCCGCCGCCACCAGATGCCGAGCACCAGCATCGGGCAGAACGTGGCGGCGGAGAGGGTGAAGCCGACCACCACCAGCGCCACCGATTCCCGCGGGGTGCTGGCCGCGGTCAGGGCGAGCGCCGCCAGCAGCACCACGGTCACGGCGGCGCGGAAGGAACGCGCGCCGGCCGGCGGCACGCACGACGACACCGCGCCCCCGACGGCCACCAGCACGCCCACCATGGTCGCGAGGAGCGCCGCGAACGCCCCGGCGGCCAGCACCCCGGTGAGCACCTCTCCGGCGGCCCCTGGCAACATCCTGGCGGGCAGCAGGAGCACGATCTCGTCCGCCGCCGCGTCACGCGCGTGCCGGTGCCCCAGCACCCCGTACAACGGCGGCACGACGCTGAACACCGCCAGCATCACCTGGGCCGCCACGATCGACCGCCTGGCCCCGCGGGCGTCCCTGTTGGTGTAGACGCGGACGATCACGTGCGGCAGCCCCATCGTGCCCAGCGCGCACGCCAGCAGCACGGCCAGCACCCCGGGCAGCGACGGGTCACCCGCCCCCGCCAGCCCGGCGACCCCGGCCCGGTAGGAGCCCTCGAACAGGGTGACCGGCCGCGCGCCCGACATCCACCAGCAGATGACCCCGACGCCCAGGAAGACGACCAGCTTCAGCCAGAACTGCGAAGCCTGCAGGCTCGTCACGCTCCCCAGGCCGCCCGCGACCGCCACGCCCAGCGTCGCCGCCCCGACGGCCGCCCATCCCAGCCACGGCGGCAGCCCGGTCAGCAGCCGCACCACGATCCCGGCGGCGTGCAGCTGGGCGACCATCAACGCCAGCCCGATGACCAGGAGGAAACAGGTGGTGAACGGGCGCAGCCGGGCCGAGCGGAGCCGCCACCCGGCGAAGTCGGGCAACGTGTACGTTCCCGAGCGCCGCAGTGGCGCCACGACCAGAGCCAGGATGACGACGAACCCGGCGGCGGCCCCGACCGGGTACCACAACATCGGCCCGCCGTGAGTGGCGATGAGCCCTGCGGTGCCGAGACAGGCCGCGGCGGAGGTGACCTCGGAGGAGATCGCGGCGCCGTTCCACCAGGGCGGCACCTCCCTGGCCGCCACGTGGAAGTCGGCGAGGCCGCTGGAGCGCCGAGGCCGCGCGGCGCCCACCATCACACCCAGCACGACGACGAAGGCGATCCCGGTGAGCACCGCGACGGTCATTTCTCCAGCCGCTCCGCCCGCCTCAGCTGCACCACGGCCAGCCCCACCCAGGCAGCCTGGGCGGCCAGCGAGAGCGCCACCCAGGCCTCGGGGGCGGGCACCCACATGGCGATGACGGGCACGCCGGCCAGCACTCCGGCGACGGCGGCCACCGTCAGCATGGCCTGCCGTAACTGGCGCCGCACGATGGCCGGCACGTCGGGCGGGACCTGCCTGCCATGCACATCGACGCGCCGCCGGCCGCGCCCGAGGGCGACCGGCCGGCGCGACACGACGACACGGCGCTCCGCCGTCACGGGACCACTCCTCCGCCGACCGTCACGAGATCACGCCCCTGTGCTGGCGTACGAGCTGTTCGCGGACCTGGCGGCTGTGCCGCCTGCTGACCTGCAACGTCTCGGTGCCGACGGTGAGCGACACCCGCCCGCCCTCGAACCTGAGCTCGCTGACGTGCTTGGCCGACACCAGCGTGCTGCGGTGGATGCGGATGAACCCGGCCTCCGACCAGCGCCGTTCCAGCGCGGCCAGCGACATGCGCACCAGATAACTGCCGTCGACGGTGTGCAGGCGCACGTAGTCGCCCTTGGCCTCGGCGAACCGGACGGCCTGCTGGGGCACGAAGCGGGTGCGCCCGCCCAGCTCGACCGGGATCACGTCGTCCTGGCCCGGTTCGGGGGCGGGCGAGGTGGCGGCCTCCAGCCTGCGCACCGCCTCGGCCAGCCGCTCGGCCCTGACCGGCTTCAGCATGTAGTCGACCGCCTCCAGCTCGAACGCCTGCACCGCGCACTCCTCGTGGGCCGTCACGAAGACCAGCCGGGGCGGGCTGGGGAAGCCGCCGACGAGCCGGGCGAGATCGAGCCCGTCGAGCCCGGGCATCCGGATGTCGAGGAAGACGCCGTCGAGCCGCTCGCCCGCGCCGATCATCTGCACCATGTCCTGCAGCGCCGTGACGCCGTCGGCCGCGGTCGCGACCTGCTCGATCCGGTCGTCCTGGCGCAACAAGTAGGCGAGCTCCTCCAGAGCCGGCACTTCGTCGTCGACGGCCAGAACTCTCAGCATGTCCACCACGCTGCCGTAGAAAAGCAGAGGCCACAAGGGGCAAGCCAGCTTAGCGTAATGAATTGACTACTATAAGCCAAGTTGTGTCTTCGGTACGCGCAACCGCACCTTGGTGCCGGCGCCCAGCGCGGTCTCCACGACGAGCCCATAGCCGTCGCCGTAGATCTGGCGCATCCTGAGGTCCACGTTCGCCAGCCCGATGCCGCCGCCCTCGCGGGCGGGTTCGTCGTCGAGCATGCGCCGCGCGCACTCGGGATCCATCCCCGCGCCGTCGTCCTCGACGGTGATGTGCGCCTCGGGGCCCGCGTCGCGCACCACGACCCGCACCTCCCCCGGGGCACCCCCGTCGCCGCGCATGCCGTGCTTGATGGCGTTCTCGACCAGCGGCTGCAGGCACAGGAACGGCACGGGCACCGGCAGCACCTCCGGCGCCACCTGCACGGTGAAGCGCAGCTTGTCGCCGAAGCGGGCGCGCTCCAGCAGCAGGTAACGGTCGACACAGGTCAGCTCGTCGGCGAGGGTGGTGAAGTCGTTGGCCCTGCGCAGGGCGTAGCGGGCGAAGTCGGCGAAGTCGAGCAGGAGCTCGCGGGCGCGCCTGGGGTTCGTACGGACGAACGAGGCGATCGTCGTGAGCGCGTTGTAGATGAAGTGCGGCGAGATCTGGGCGCGCAGCGCGCGCATCTCGGCCTCCAGCGCGCGCTGCCGCGAGGCGTCCAGGTCGGCCAGTTCCAGCTGGCCGGAGACCCAGCGGCCGACCTCGGTGACGGTACGCACGAGCGCGGCGCTGACCTCGTCGTCGTGGGCCGCCAGTGTGCCCACGACCGCGCCGTCCACGGTCAGCGGCACCACCACCGCCGCGTACGGCTCGCCGGGGAACACCTGGGCCCGCCCGGCGGCCAGCGTGGCGCGGGCGTGGGTGAGCACGTCGCCGCCGCGTGGACCGTCCACAGCCGGGCCGTCCCAGGCCAGCACCGCCTCGGCCGAGGTGATCGCGACGGCGTGGGTGCCGAGCAGCGTGCGCAGGTGCCGGACGGCCTTGCGGGCGGAGTCGCGGCTGAGCCCCGCGCGCAGGGCGGGGGCGGCCAGCGCGGCGATGTGCAACGTGGTGAACGTCGCCTCGTCCGACCTGCGGCCCTGCGGCAGCGCGGCGCGGCACGACCGCGTCCTGGCCAGCCCGTAACCGGTGACGAAGGCCAGCAGGAGCAGCGCCACGCCAGTCAGCATGCGGGCCACCGTAGCCAACAACGCACCGTGTCCGGGCCGAAACCCGCAGTGATACCGCGCTGCCGCTACGGCGGGCCCTCGCCGGGTTCTTCCTGGTAGGAGTAGCGCTGTTCGCGCCAGGGGTCGGCGAGGTTGTGGTAGCCGCGCTCCTCCCAGAAGCCCCGGCGGTCTTCGAGGAGATATTCGATGCCGCGCACCCATTTGACGCTCTTCCACGCGTAGAGGTGGGGCACCACGATCCGCAGCGGGTGGCCGCGGTCAGGGCTGAGCGGTTTCTCGTCGAGCTCCATGGCGAACAGCGTGCCGGGGGCGGTGAAGTCGGACATCCGCAGGTTGGCGCTGTAGCCGTATTCGGCCCAGATCATCACGTGGCGCACGCCGGGATCGGGCGGGGAGGCGCCGATGATGGTGGCGGGGGCGACGCCGCGCCACTCGTTGGCCATGAGCGAGAACTTGGTGACGCAGTGGAAGTCGGCGAGCCGGGTCGTGCGGGGCAGCCGCTCGAACTCCTCCCAGGTGTAACAGTGCTCCTCACCGGTGGCGGTGGCCCCGAACACGCGGAAGTCCCAGCTCTCGGGCTTGAACGTGGGGACCCTGCCGTAGTGGATCACAGGTCTGCCGCGCGGGACGTACTGGCCTGGAGGCAGGCGCGACTCCTCCACGATCACTCCCCTCACCGGTCTCGCGTCTTGGGCCATCCTGCCATCGGGCCGCCGATGGCTCGCGGGCGGGTGCGGTGCGCTACGATTGGGCTCTATGCGCACAGCGTTCTGGTTTTGGTATGGCGACGGACCCGAGTCCGTTCGCCATCTGACGCTGCGCTAGCAGACAGGCGAACGAAAGGCCCCGGGTCCACGTGGACCCGGGGCCTTTCGTGTTTTCATGCAGAAGGAGAAGCAGATGGTGATCGTGATGGGCCCGGAGGCCACACCGGACGATCTCACGTCGATCGTGTCGGTCGTCCAGGCGGCCGGGGTCGAGGCTTTCATCAGCAAGGGTGTGCGCCGCACCATCGTCGGCCTGGTCGGCGACGTCACCCAGCTCGACGCGGCCGGCCTGCGCGGCATGCCGGGGGTGCGCGACGTGATGCGCGTGACCACGCCGTACAAGCTGGTCAGCAGGGAGAACCATCCGGAACGCTCCACGGTCCACGTGGGCGGCGTGCCGATCGGCCCCGACACCGTGACGCTGATCGCGGGGCCGTGCGCGGTGGAGACGCACCAGCAGACGCTGGACGCGGCCAGGATGGCGCAGTCGGCGGGCGCGGTGCTGCTCCGTGGCGGGGCGTTCAAGCCGCGCACGTCGCCGTACGCGTTCCAGGGGCTGGGCGAGGCGGGGCTGCGGATCCTGGCCGACGTGCGCGAGGAGACCGGGTTGCCGATCGTGACGGAGGTCGTGGACGCCCAGGACGTCGAGCTGGTGGCGTCGTACGCCGACATGCTGCAGGTCGGCACCCGTAACGCGCAGAACTTCGCGCTGCTGCGGGCGGTCGGCGCGGCCGGGCGGCCGGTGATGCTCAAGCGCGGCATGAACGCCACGATCGAGGAGTGGCTGATGGCCGCCGAGTACATCGCACAGCGCGGCAACCTGGACATCGTGCTGTGCGAGCGGGGCATCAGGACGTTCGAGACGGCGACGCGCAACACGCTCGACGTCTCGGCGGTCCCGGTGGCGCAGCGGCTGTCGCACCTGCCCGTGATCATCGACCCGTCGCACTCCGGCGGCCGGCGCGACCTGGTGCTGCCGCTGACCCGCGCGGCCATCGCGGTGGGCGCCGACGGCGTGATCATCGACGTGCACCCGCAGCCCGAGCAGGCGCTCTGCGACGGCCCGCAGGCGCTCGTCGACGCCGACCTGGGTGATCTGGCCCAGGTCATGACGGACTTCCCCGCGCTGCTCGGCAAGTCGACCGCGGCCGCGGTCGCCGCCTGATCTGACCTTCCGTCACCACCTGCCACAAGCCTTCCGGGGACGGCCGGCCGAGCCACGAGCCGGCCGGTCGTACTCATGGGTAACGTGAAGACGAAACCCCATGTGCCGGATCCTGGCACGGCGGCACGATGAGCGCATGACGAAGCGCCTTCAGCCCACGCAGACCAGCGCGTTCTACGCCCAGGCGGTCCTGTCGTTCGCCGTCTCGATCGCCTCGGTGACGATCGCCCTGATCTATCTGCCCGCCGCGGGGTGGATCAGGGCCTTCCTCGCCCTCGGCCTGCTCTATGTCGTCACCTCGACGCTCACGCTGGCCAAGGTCGTGCGCGACCGTCAGGAACTCGCGGAGGTCACCAACCGTGTCGACCAGGCCAGGCTCGACAAGCTGCTGGCCGACCACGACCCGTTCAAGGCCGACGCCTGACCTGCGCGCTAGAGCGTGTACTCCTGGATCGAGTCGGCCAGTTGCACGCACAGCTCCTCGGCGTCGAGCCGCTTCTCGATCTGCTTCAGGTCGTCGATCTTGGCCCGCGTCTCGGCGCGCTTGGGCGCCAGCAGGGAGCAGCAGTCCTCGTCGGGCAGCTCCGAGATCTCCAGCGTGCCGATGCGCCGGGCCTCGGCCATGATCTCGGTTTTGTCCCAGCCCACCAGCGGCCGCAGGATCGGCAGCTCGACCGCGTTGTCCTGAGCCGTGATGTTGGTCAGGGTCTGCGATGAGACCTGCCCGAGCGCGTCACCGGTGATCAGCGCGGCGGCGCGGATGCGGTGGGCGACCTCTTCGGCCGTCTTGAGCATGAGCCGCCGCTGCGCGATCACGGCCAGGCGGTCCTGGCCGGAGGTGCGGATCGACTGCTGCGCCTTGCCGAACGGCACCACCCACAGCCGCGAGCCGCCCTGGAACCTGTCGAGCTTCCTCACCAGCGCGTACGCCTTGTAGATCGACTCGGAGGTGGTGAACGGGATGCCGGAGAAGTGCAGGAAGTCGACGTGCAGGCCGCGCCGCATCATCCGGTAGGCCGCCACCGGCGAGTCGATGCCGCCCGACATCAGCACGAGCGCACGCCCGCTGCTGCCGACCGGCAGGCCGCCCTGGCCGGGGATGCCGCCGGTGAAGACGAACACCTCGTCCCTGTCGACCTCGATGAACACCGTCAGCTCGGGGTTGTTCAGATCGACCGGCAAGCCGTACTCGTCGTTGATCGCGCCGCCCACCAGGCGGTCGAGCTCGTTGGAGCGCAGCGGGAAACGTTTGTCGCGCCGGCGCGAGCGGACCGCGAAGCGGGCGCCGCGCTTGGCCTCCTCGCTCTCCCCGACGAGCTCGAGACCGGCCTTCAGCACCGTGTCAGGGTCTTTCGCGACCCGCCAGGCCCGATGGATCCACACCAGCCCCGGCACGTCGGCGACCCGCTCGGCCACGGCGCCGGCCTGCTCGGCGGTGGCGCCCTGGGGGAGGAAGATCGCGATCACGCCGTGCCGCCTGCGCACGTCGACCTTGATCCCGAGCGGCTGGAGCGCGTCGCGGATGTTGCCGATCAGGCGGCGCTCGAACAGCTCGCGGTTCTTGCCCTTGAGGACGATCTCGCCCAGCTTGAGCAGCACGCACGGCTCGCCCAGGGCAGACATCGTCATGGTGGAACCTCCGGGAAATGGGGGAAGGCGTGTTGGTGCCAACGTCGCGCCCCACCGAGTTTAGTCCGCGTCGAGGCCCCGCTCGATCGCATATCTCACCAGCTCCACCCTATTGTGCAGCTGAAGCTTGCCGAGGGTGTTCTGGACGTGGTTCTGCACGGTGCGGTGCGAGAGCACCAGCCGCTCGGCGATCTGTTTGTACGACAGCCCCTTGGCGACCAGGCGGAGCACCTGCGTCTCGCGCTCGGTGAGCCGCGGGCCCTCGGCGGGCGCGGGCTGCGCGGCCAGCCGCCGGTATTCGCCCAGCAGGAGCCCGGCCAGTCCGGGGGTGAAGACGGCGTCGCCCTCGGCCGTCCTGCGTACGGCGTCGAGGAACTCCTCTCGGCTCGCCGATTTCACCAGATATCCGGACGCGCCCGCCTTGATGGCCTCCAGCACGTCGTCCTGCTCGGCGCTGGCCGACAACACCAGCACGCGCGGCGGCGGCTCCAGCCCGGACAACCCGGCGGCCACCTCGTGGCCCGGCAGGTCGGGCAGCCGCAGATCGAGCACCACGAGGTCGGGCAGGACCGCGCCGGCCACCCTGACCGCCTGCCGCCCCTCCCCCACGGTGGCCACGACGTCGTAGCCGGCCTCGGCCAGATCTCTCGATATTCCGTCACGCCACATGGGATGGTCGTCCACCACCATGACCCGCACCATGCCCGCAACTCTAACGCCGGCCGCGCCCCGCACTCCGGCCGCGGCGGAGCGGGGCCGGGGTCGCAGGAAACAGCGTCGGAGGGCCGGGTCACGTGGGAAGGCTGATCTCGACTTCGGTGCCCTGCCCGGGAACGCTGACGATCGAGACGTCACCGCCCAGGTCGGCCACCCGGCCGCGGATGGAGCGGGCGACCCCCATGCGCCCCTCGGCCAGCGCCTCGTCCAGCCGCCCTTCCGGGATGCCGGGCCCGTCGTCCCGCACGCTGACCGTCACCGTGCCCTCGCCCGGCTCCGCCAGCACCCAGGCGCGCGCCGACGGCCCGCAGTGCGCCCTGACGTTGTCCAGGGCCGCCCCGACGGCGGCCACCGCCTGCTCGGCCACCGGCGCGGGCAGGACCAGCGGCGTGGCCGGGGTGGAGACCGTCACCTGGGACGAGGCGTGCCGCAGCAGGAGGGTGCGCAGGTCGGCGGAGCCCGGGGCGCCGCTCTCGCCGGGGCGGTCGGCGACGAGGCGGCGTAAGGCGGACTCCTGCTCACCGGCGAGGCGGCCCAGCTCGGCCGCCTCGCCGCCGAGCCGTTGCCCGCGCCGGTGCACAAGGGCGAGCACCTGCAGGACCGAGTCGTGGATGTCGCGGGCCAGGCGGTCGCGCTCGCGCTGGGCGGCCTCCATCTCGGCGGCGCGCTGCATGCGCTCCTCGGCCTCCTTGGCGAGCCGTGCCACGTGCCCGACCACGACGCCCGACAGGAAGAGCAGGACCGCGCCGTTGATCAGGATGGGCACGTCGGGGGCGCGCACGCGCAACCACAGGTCGCCCGCCGCCATGGCGACCGCCGCCACCGCTCCCGCGCGCCTGCCGCCGTGCACCGCCCAGGCGAGTACGGGCCCGGCCACCCAGGTCGCGGGGACGGGCGTCGTGCCCGCCTCGCCATGTTCGGCGCCCTGGACGTACGGCGAGGCCAGCAGGCAGGCCAGCACCACGAGCAGGTCGATCACGAGCAACGGCCACCGGCGCAGCGCGGCGGCGGAGTAGGCGAGCGTCGCCCCCGCGGTCCAGAGCACCATCACGCCGATCACCAGCCAGCCGAGGACCGGCTGCTCGTAGCCGCGGTGCTGGGCCATCAGCACGATCGCGTAGACCAGAGACGCGACGCGGAAGACGGCGATCGCCCGCCAGAACGGCCCCTCGATAGCCATGAGCCTTTCTCATGTTCCCGACACAAGGAGTTGACAGATAGTTGCAATATCCATGCGAAAGGGACATTCCCGATGGCAGAATCCGGGGACTCCTAATGCAAGGAAACGCGATAGATGACCTCCGTTGTGAATCATTTCACCTATGGGCCGCTCACGCCGCTGCTGGCCTACGTGATGTCGTGCATCGGGTCAATGCTCGGCCTGCGCCTCACCGCGCAGGCCCACGCCTCGCGCGGGGGTTCCAGGGTGCGGTGGCTGCTCGGCGCGGCCATCTCCATCGGCGGCACGGGCATCTGGGTGATGCACTTCATCGGCATGATGGGCTTCCAGGTGGAGGGCACCCCGATCAAGTACGACGTGTGGCTGACCGCGGCCTCCGCGGCCGTCGCCATCATCGTCGTGGGCACCGGCCTGTTCCTCGTCTCCTACGGCCGCGGCCGCCTCCTGGCGCTGCTCGGCGGCGGCCTGCTCACGGGGCTCGGGGTGGCCTCCATGCACTACCTGGGCATGTACGCGATGAACATGTCCGCCCAGGTCTCCTACGACCGCGTCACCGTGGCGATCTCCGTGGCCATCGCCGTGGTGGCCGCGACGGTGGCGCTGTGGTTCACCCTGCGGGTCAGGAAGCCCATCTGGATCACCGGCGCCGCCCTGGTCATGGGCGTGGCCGTGTCCGGCATGCACTACACCGGCATGTACGCGATGCACGTCACGGTCGACTCCCAGCCCAGCGTGATCACCGGCGCCGACGCGCTCGACTTCCTCGTGCCCCTCATGACCGTGATCAGCCTGATCACTCTGACCATGCTCCTCATGGTGATCCTCTCGCCGTCGGAGGAGGAACTGCACGAGGACGCGGAGCTCCTCGCCAAGCTGGAGCTGCGCCGGCGCACCGCGCAGCAACAGCAGCAGCTCGCCTACCCTTCGCCCGGTGTCACGCCGGCGCCGATGCCGCTGGCGGCCCCCACCCCGCAGACGCCCTACTTCCAGGGGTCCCACCCTCAGATGCCTCCGGGGCCCTATCCTCAGGCGCCCGCCCCGCAGGCGGATCCTTCCCCCATGCCGGCGCCCGGCGGCCAGGCCCAGGCTCCGCGCCGGCAATCGTCACGCAGGCAGCCGTCGCGCTCGCGCAGAAGGTAGTTGCGCGGCCGGCGATCACCCGCCCATACTCCCTTATCCGTACGCGAGGGATGGGTGAGCATGTCGCCGGTCGATCATTTCTCTTCCGGGCTCGTGACGCCCGTCGCCGCCTATGTCATCTCCAGCGTCGGGTCGATGCTGGGCCTGCTCCTGACCTCGCGGGCCCGCGTGGTCGGCGGGCGCGCCGGCGCCTTCTGGCTCGTGGGAGCGGCCTTCGCCATCGGCGGCACGGGCATCTGGACGATGCACTTCATCGCCATGCTCGGCTTCTCCGTTCCCGGCATGACCATCCGCTACGACGTGCCGCTCACGGTCGCCTCCGCGCTCATCGCGGTCGTGGTCGTGGGGGTGGGGCTGTTCCTCACCTCGTACGGCGGTGATCGCCTGGCCTCCCTGCTCGGCGGCGGTCTGCTGACCGGAGCAGGCGTGGCGAGCATGCACTATCTCGGCATGGCGGCGATGAACATGTCAGCACATGTCTCCTATGATCCGGCGATCGTCTCAGTCTCGGTGCTGATCGCGGTCGCGGCGGCCACGGTGGCGTTGTGGTTCACCGTACGAGTCAGCGGCGCGCTCAAGATCGGCGCGGCGGCGCTCGTCATGGGCGTGGCGGTCGCGGGCATGCACTACACCGGGATGTACTCCATGTCGGTGACACCGCACCACGGGCCGGTCGCCGTCCCCGGCGCCCAGGCCGTCGACTTCCTGCTGCCGCTGATCGTCGGCACCAGCGTGATCACCGTGGGCCTGCTGCTCGCCGCCCTGCTGTCGCCGTCGGAGAAGGAGCTGCGCAACGAGGCCGCGTACCGGGAACGGCTGCGCGCGCACGACGAGGGCGCGCCGGAGGTGGATCTCTTCGGCACGCCCCGCCGATGATCTATGTCATGGGTACGGCCTGCGTCGCATAGGTGGGCCGCCAACTCGCTGCGGCGCAAGCCGTACCCCTTAGGGGGTTGTAGCGGTAAACCCCGCTGACGTAGAAGCTACGGCCGCCCGCTTGCAGCCCGCTTACAGTCAGCCGAAGAACACCTCCGCCTCGGCGTAGCGCGAGACGGGCACGGTCTTCAGCTCGGCCGTGGCCTCGTCGAGCCCGACGCGGACGATGTCGGTGCCGCGCAGCGCGACCATCTTGCCGTAGTCGCCCTCGTGGGCCGCGTCGATGGCCTGCAGCCCGAAGCGGGTGGCCAGCACCCGGTCGTAGGCCGTCGGGGTGCCACCGCGCTGGATGTGGCCGAGCACCGTCGTGCGGGCCTCCTTGCCGGTGCGCTTCTCGATCTCCTTGGCCAGCACCTCGCCGATGCCGCCCAGCCGGACGTGGCCGAACGCGTCGAGCTCGCCCGCCTGCAGCTCCATCTGGCCCTCGACGGGGTGGGCGCCCTCGGCGACGACGATGATCGGCGAGTAGCGGGTGCGGAACCGGGACTCGACATATTCGCAGACCCGGTCGATGTCGAACGGCTTCTCCGGGATGAGGATGACGTTCGCGCCGCCGGCCATGCCCGCGTGCAGGGCGATCCAGCCGGCGTGCCGGCCCATGACCTCGCAGATGAGCGCCCTGTGGTGGGACTCGGCGGTGGTGTGCAGGCGGTCGATGGCCTCCGTCGCGATGTTGACGGCGGTGTCGAAGCCGAAGGTGTAGTCGGTGCCCGACAGGTCGTTGTCGATCGTCTTGGGCACGCCCACGACCTTGACGTCACGGTCGTAGAGTTGCTTGGCGACGCCCAGGGTGTCCTCGCCGCCGATGGCGATCAGCGCGTCGACGCCGGTCGAGGCGAGGTTGTCCTTGATCCGGTCGACGCCGCCCTCGATCTTGATCGGGTTGGTGCGCGAGGAGCCGAGAATGGTCCCTCCGCGCGGCAGGATGCCGCGGACGGCCTGGATGTCGAGCGGCATCGTGTCGCCTTCGAGCGGGCCGCGCCAGCCGTCACGGAAGCCGACGAACTCGTGGCCGTACACGCTCACCCCCTTGCGGACCACTGCCCGGATCACGGCGTTCAGGCCGGGGCAGTCGCCGCCCCCGGTGAGCACTCCAATACGCATGGCGGGTTCCTCCCGATGGGGTTCACGTCCAGAATCGCATGGTCAGAATT
The DNA here is from genome assembly GCF_004349015.1 of Nonomuraea diastatica. NCBI lineage: Bacteria > Bacillati > Actinomycetota > Actinomycetes > Streptosporangiales > Streptosporangiaceae > Nonomuraea > Nonomuraea diastatica. The sequence goes on along the minus strand of NZ_SMKP01000105.1, from coordinate 23,012 downwards.
ACATGTTCAGACCGTGTTCAGACCGCATTCTGCCCGTACGCGCGGGCAGTGGTCTAGACCAAACGCCAGGTCCACGGACCCAATCTGACGGACACCTTACGTGATCAGCACGCAGGCCGGGCTCTCCACCTCGTACGCCTGCCCGGTCGGCTCGGGGATGCCGTCCTTCAGCGCGAAGACGTTCACGGTGCCGGAGCGCTGGTTGGCGACGTACATGCGGTCGCCGTCGATGGCGAAATGCCGCGGCCAGTCGCCGCCCGAAGACACCTCGGCCACCACCGACAGGTCGTCCCGCAACACCGAGATCGTGTTGGGGCCGCGGTTGGCGACGTAGACCAGGCCGCCGGCGAGCTCCAGATGCGAGGGGGCGTTCTCTCCCGGCTGCCCGGAGGCGGGCACGACCGTGCGCCGCTCGCCCTCGACCAGAGTGACGGTGCCGCCGAGCTCTCCCGCGACGTACAGGTGTGAGCCCGTGAAGGCGAAGTGGCGCGGACCGGTGCCCGGTCCCATCGTGATCGGCGCCAGCGGCGTGCCGTCGGGGCGGTAGCGGCGGATCTCGTCGGTGCCGAGGTCGGAGACGTGCAGAAGGCCGTCGTGGAAGACGGCCTCGTGGGCGTGCGGGCCCGCCTGGCGATCCGGGTCGGGGCCTGAGCCCTCGTGCCGCAGGACGATCGGCTCGCCCTCGAACGCGCCCCCGGAGTCAAGGTGGTAGACGACGGCGGTGCCGTCGCCGTAGTTGGCCGCCGCCAGGAGCGTGCCCGTGGGATCCACGGCGACGTGGCAGGGGCTGTCGCCCTCGCTCGGCTGTTCGTCGAGCGGGCTGAGCCCCTCCTCCCCCACGGTGTACGCGGTGAGCCAGCCACGTTCGAGCTCTCCCACCGCGTACAACACCGGCAGGGTGGGATGGGCGGCCAGGAACGACGCGGCCGCCACCCGGGTCAGGTCGCCGCCGACCGTCACGATGCCCGGGCCGTATCCGCCGATGTACAGGTGCTTCACAGCGGGAATCCTCCTGTGATTGACTATGGCAATGAGTTCGTTGCCAGAAGCAAGGGTTTCTGAAGTAAGAGCCTTCAACAGGTTCTATACGAAGGTGATCGGCGCGCTCCAGGCAGGGATGCTCGACTCGCCGTACTCACTGACCGAGGTGCGGGTGCTGTTCGAGCTGGCGCACGCCGGGCGGATGGAGACCGGCGAGCTGCGCGGGCTGCTCGATCTCGACGCGGGCTACCTCAGCAGGATGCTCGCGCGCTTCGAGGGCGACGGGCTGATCGCGCGCGAACGCTCCGCCTCCGACGCGCGCAAGCAGCTCGTACGCCTCACGCCCGCCGGCTCGGAGGTCTTCTCCGGGCTCGACAGGCGCTCGGCCGAGGAGGTCGAGCGGCTGCTGTCCACGCTGTCGGAGCCGGACCAGGAGCGGCTCGTCACCGGCATGGCGACGATCAGGAGACTGCTCGGCCCGCCCGGCGAGCGGCAGCCGTACGTGATCAGGCCCCCGCGCAGCGGGGACCTGGGCTGGGTCGTCCACCGCCACGGCGCCCTCTACAGCGCCGAATACGGCTGGGGCACCGGCTTCGAGCAGCTGGTCGCCAGGATCGTCGGCGGGCTCGACTTCTCCCGCGACGCCGGGTGGATCGCCGAGGTGGGCGGGGAGCGGGCCGGGTGCGTGTTCTTCGTCCGGCAGGACGAAGTCACGGCCAAGCTGCGGATGTTGCTGGTCGAGCCGTCCGCCCGCGGCCTGGGCATCGGGCGCCGGCTCGTGGAGGAGTGCCTGCGGCACGCGCGGGCCGAGGGCTGCAAGCGCGTCACGCTGTGGACGCGCGACTGCCTGGTGAGCGCGCGGCACATCTACCAGGCAGCCGGGTTCGAGCTGCAGTCGGAGGAGAAGAGCACGGAGAACGGCGTCGAGGTCACCGACCAGATGTGGGCGTGCGACCTGCGGGCCACCAGTTGAGCGGCCCCGCCAGGCGCATCAGGCTCGGCACCAGCACCGCCCTGATCACCGTCGCGTCCACCAGCACGGCCACCGCCATGCCGACGCCCAGCATCTGCACGAACGACACCTGCGCGGTGGCGTAGGCGGCGAACGTCAGCGCCAGGATGCCGCCGGCCGCCGTGATCAGCGGGGCACTCCGCTGCAGGCCCGTCGCCACGGCCTGCTCGGTGTCGCCCGTCCTGTCGTGCTCCTCCTTGATGCGTGACAGCAGGAACACCTCGTAGTCCATGGACAGTCCGTAGGCGACGCAGAGCATGAGGATGGGGATGCTCGCGTCGAGCGTGCCCGTGGCGGTGAAACCGAGCAGGCCCGACAGGTTGCCGTTCTGGAAGATCCAGACCAGGGCCCCGAACATGACGCCGAGGCTGAGCACGTTCATGAGGGTCGCCTTGAGGGGAATGACCACGCTCCTGGTCATGAGGAACAACACCAGAAAGGTCATGCTCAGCATGAGGGCGAGGACGAGCGGCAGCCGGTCCACCACGGAGGAGCGGTAGTCGGCCAGCTCGGCGGGATAACCGCCGACCAGCACCTCGAACGGCGGCTCGACGGAGCGTACGGCCTCGACGACGCGGACGGGATCGTCGGCCAGCGCCTCCGCCGACGGGACCACGGACAACCACGTCCCCTGCCCCGCGAACCTGGCAGGGTCGCCGTCTCCCACCCTGCCGCCCGCGGCGTAGGAGCCCGCCGCCGAGTCGACCTGGGCGACGCCGGGGATCCGGGACAGGCTCGCGGCATATGCCGAAATATCGCCGACCGCCGTGCTTGTCGAAACCACCTGGATGGCGTCCGTCTCCTCCGCCGGGAAGGACCGGCGGAGGACGTCCTGGGTCTGCCGCGCGGACGCCTCGGGCGGCAGGATGCGGTCGTCGGCCACGCCGAAGCGCAGCCCGAGGAACGGCGAGGCCAGCACCAGCAGCACCACCATGGCCAGTCCGCCGGACAGCAGTGGCCGGCGCATCACCAGCAGGGCCAGCGCGTGCCAGAACCCGGCCGCGCGCTCGGGCACCTCCCGCTTGGGGAGCATCGTGCCGCCGGCCGTGGCGAGCACGGCGGGCACCACCAGCACCGCCGCGACCAGGCCGCCGATCACGACGGCGACGCCCGCGTACGCGAAGGAGCGCAGGAAGTCGAACGGCAGCGCGAGCAGCACCGCCAGGGACGTCGCCACGGTGAGGCCGCTGAACAACACCGTCCTGCCGGCGTGCTCCACGGCGCCGGCGACCGCGCTCGCCCGGTCGGCGCCGCGCCGCGTCTCCTCGCGGAACCGCTGGATCACGAACAGGCAGTAGTCGATGCCGAGGCCGAGCCCCATGGCCAAAGTCAGGTTGAGGGCGAACGTCGAGATCTCGGCGAACAGCAGGGCGCCGCTGAGCAGCGCCAGCCCCACCACCATGGCGAACACCCCGGCCAGGATGGGCACCACGGCCGCCGCCACCCGCCGCTGGTAGAACCAGAGCAACACGAACGCCAGCGGGAAGATCACCAGCTCGGCGCGGACGAAGTCCTGCCTGGCCAGCGGCACCGTCTCCCTGAACACCTCCTCCCCTCCCCCGGCCCGCACCTGGAGCAGATCGCTGCCCTTGGTGATCTCGGGCACGAGCCCGGGCAGGACCCCGGCCCGTACGTGGTCGGCGTCACCCGGGATGCGCACCACGATCAGCGCGTGCCTGCCGTCGCCGCTGCGCAGGGTGGCGGGCCGGTCGCGGGTCCAGTAGGAGGCGGCCTCGGCGACGCCCTCCTCGCGCCCGATCCGGGCGGTCAGCTCCCTGCCCGCCGCGACAACGGCGGGGTCGTCCACGGTGCCGCTCCTGGCGGTCACCAGGAAGATCATGTCGGGGCTGCCCGTGCCGAACCGTTCGACCAGCTCGGCCTGGGCGCGGTCGGACTCCGATCCCGGCGCCTCGAACCTGGACAACGACAGCTGCGACACCGCGCCCGCCGCGAGCGCCGCGGCGACGACGAACACGACCAGAGCGAGCGCCAGCACGAGCCGGCGGCGCCGGACGAGGAGGAACCCGAGCCTGCGCAGCATCGGGTCCGCGACGCTCGCGCGGGCGGCCCTGGGCCGCGTGTTCACCGCCATGCCGGCACCTCGGCGGGCGCCCTCAGCGGGCCGGGCTCGATGACGAGCACGGTACTCATGGCATCTCCCCAAAACTCGGTAAGCTACTCGCATTTACTGTCGGCATCAGAAATACAAGTAAAAGCTCGCATTTGTCAATGGGGAGACGCATGGCTGAACGCACGGTCCGCCGGCAGGCGCGCGGCCTGAAGCGCATGGCGGAGATCCTCGACGCCGCCGAACAGGTCATCGCCGAGGTGGGCTATCCCGAGCTGACCACGAACCAGGTCGCCGCGCGGGCGGGGATGTCTCCCGGGTCGCTGTACCAGTTCTTCCGCAACAAGGAGGAGATCCTGGACGGGCTGGTGACCCGCTACACCGACGACCGGCAGGAGTTCTGGGCCGGGCGGCTGGCCGCCGTCACGCCCGACGTCCCTCTGGACGTGCTGGTCGGGCAGTTGGTGGACGAGAGCGTGCGGTTCAAGAGCCGCTCGCCGGCGTACTGGTCGTTGTTGTACGGGACGGCGACGGGCGATCGCCTGGCCAAGGCGGCCGGACGGCTGCACGACGACATCGCCCGGCACATCGCCTCCATGCTCCGCCGCCGCTCACCCGGCCTTGCGGAGGAACGCGCCCTGCTCATGGGCAGCATGGCGCTGGCCATGGTGAAGGCGGTGATGCCGATGATCACTTCGGCGTCTCCCGAGCGCGGCGCCGAGCTGGTGGGCGAGCTGAAGTTCGCGCTCGTGCGCTATCTGAGCTGACCGGCAGGGTCACCACGCCGGCGCCCCGGGAAGATCAGGCCCGAAAAGATCGGGCGCGGAAGACCAGGCCCGGGGAGATCAGGTGCGGAAGCGGCCCGTCACCTCGAACGTGTGGCCCTCGGTGCGGCCGCGCCGCGCCGAGAAGTAGAGCCGCTCGCCGTCCGGGGAGAACGCCAGCCCTGTCAGCTCGGCGCCGTCGTGCCCCTCCAGCCGCAGGAACGGCGTGACCTCCCGGTCGGGGGCGATGACGTCGATCTGCGTGGTCTCCCTGGCCACGTAGAGGTCGCCCGAGGGCGCCGCCGTGATGGCGCGCACGCCCGAGCACAACCGGTCGAGCGTCGAGGTCTGCGCGTCGTAGGCCCACAGGCCCGAGTCGCCCTTGGTGGTGAAGTAGCACACGCCGCCCGCGTAGTGGCAGCCGTCACCGCCGTCGAAGTGGCGGGCGTCCTCGACCTGGTGGCGGGCCTCCTGGAAGAGCGCCGCCGGTGAGGGCACCACCCGCCAGTGGCCCGAGGCGCAGAGGACCTCCAGCGTGCCCTCCGTCAGGTCGCCCCAGTCGCCCGGTATGAACCGGTAGAAGCAGCCGTCGGGCTCGTCCTCAGTCATGTAGACCACGCGCCGCTCCGGGTCGCAGGCGGCGGCCTCGTGCTTGAAACGGCCCATGGCCAGGCGGGGGCGGGCGGCGCGCGAGCCGTACGGATCGCATTCGAAGACGCGGCCGCGGTGACCGAGCTCGCACGACAGCCAGGTGTGCCACGGTGTGGCGCCGCCCGCGCAGTTGAGATCGGTGCCCGACAGGATGCGGTAGGCGTCGGCCACGCTGCCGTCGGACCGGAAGCGCAGCGCCGACGCGCCACCGAGCAGCGGCAGCTCGGAGTTGGACACGTAGATCCAGCCTCCGCCGTCGGGGAAACAGGCGCCACCGTCGGGGGCCGCGTGCCAGGTCAGCCCGGCCACCTTGCGCCCGGAGCGGGCCACCTCCCTGCCATGGAACCCAGAGGGCAGGGCGAGGCCGTGCTCGCCCGGCAGGCGGAGCGGGCCGTACGGGCTGACGCCGCCCTGCAAGAGCGGGCCCGTGCGGAGGAGAGTCTTGTGGGACATCGTGGGGCCTCCCTCTAGGTGCCACGCTAGTCGACCGCACGGACATGAATGGCAGGGACTCGTCACATCAAACTCTGCGCAAACCTCACGGCTCCAGAATTTGATCATGCGGAAGCCCCTGTCCGGCCGGGCGGTCCGCACGTTCGCCACAGGCGCGGAAGCCCTGCTCATCCGAGGCAGACCCGGCGACACCGTCCCCCGCGCTTTCGGCCCGGCCTCCTCGCGGCGGGCCGTCTCGCGGACTTGTGCGTGCCGCTTACGGCAGCCGAAGAGCCCGGGTGCTCCGCCTGCGGATCCCGCACTCCTCGGGCTTCGTCAGCGCTGGGCCTGGAACATCCAGTGCTGCTTGTCGATGTCCTGCGCCACGGCGATGAGCAGGTCCTGGGTGACGGGGTCGGGCTCGTCGGTGATCCGGATGCGCTCGTACATCCGCTTGCTGATGACGTCGAGCGTCTCGGTGATCGTCGCCACGACCTTGCCGTCCTCCAGCCAGCCGCCATCCGGCTGAGGGAGCTTCGTGTTCCTGGCGATCGTGGCGGAACGGCCGTCCGGGTTGATCCCGAGGGCGACGCTGCGCTCGGCGATGAGGTCCATGTGCTTCCTGGCCAGCTCGGTGACCTTGTCGAGCTGCCGGTGGATCGGGCGGAAGTGTGCGCCGACGAGGTTCCAGTGAGCCTGTTTGGCCACCAGCGAAAGGTCGATCAGATCGACCAGAGCGCCCTGCAGGGCTTCCGCGACGGTGTTCCTGGCATCACCCGAGAGTGGGCCGGTGATCGTGGCCATGTCGTCATTCCTCCCTATTCGGTCGGACTGTCCCTTTTCTTAACGACTCCCAGGCTCGCCTTCTTCCGATGCGCCCTAGTTGACAGTGTAATAATGACAGTGTCATTGTGAGGGTATGAGCGACACCTGGACCATCGGCGAGCTGGCCGACCGCACGGCGCGAGCGCTGCGCGACGGCATGGCGCCCCCAGGCGACGGCAGGGGCAACGGCCGGGTCCGCGACGTGCCCGGAGAGCGGCTGATCAGGTGGTATACGACCATCGGCCTCGTGGACCCGCCCCTCACCAGGCGCGGCAGGATCGCCCGGTACGGACGGCGTCACCTGCTCCAGCTCGTGGCCGTCAAACGGCTGCAGGCGGCGGGCCGGTCGATCGCCCAGATTCAGGCCGCCCTCGCGGGCGCGACCGACCGGATGCTGGAGACGACCGCCGCGCTCGAGAACACCGCCGTGCCGAAGGACACCGACGGGGCCGCCGACACCACCAGGCCCGGGGAGCCCGAGCGGCTCAGGGACACCGAAAAACTCGGTGACACCGCTGGAACCGGCCATCCGGCCGCTCCCGCACCCCCGGCCGCCGAGACTTCCCGTACGCCGCGCGCCGCCGCCGGCAGGCGCGGGGAGCGGTCCGAGCTCGGCGACGGGACACCGGACGAGCGGGCACGTGGGCGGTTCTGGGCCGCGCACCCGGGTACGGGAGCCGCACGGGACACGGAGACGCCGACCGGCGGCCCCGGGCCTCGCCCTGGGGCCGCGGGCGTCGCCGGTGACACGGATCGGCCCTCCGCCGGGACGCGCGGGAACGAGGGTGACGCCCGCGGGCTGCGGCGTGCGGGGAGGGCCGGGCACCGCGCGGGTGCCGTGGTGACGGGGGTCGTGTTGGGAGACGGGGTGCGGCTGGTGCTGGACGCCGGCCGGGCGCCGTCCGATGAGGACGTTCAGGCGGTGCTGGCGGCGGCCGGACCGCTGCTCGCGGTGCTCGAAGAGAGGCAACTGACATGAGGATCACTTCGCTGGAGCCCGCACGGTGCCTGCCGGTGCCGGACGCCGGGATCGGCGCCCTGCGGACCGAACGCGGCAACCTGCCGCTCGAAAGCGTGGACGTGGCCGCCGACATCTCGGGGCTCATCGCCGGGGTCGAGGTCACCCAGGGGTTCAGGAACCCGTTCGACGTCACGTTGGAGGCGACGTACGTCTTCCCGCTGCCCGGCCGGGCTGCCGTGACGGGGTTCAGGATGGAGGCCGACGACCGGGTCATCGAGGGCGTGCTGAAGGAGCGCGGCCAGGCCAGGGCCGACTACGACCAGGCGCTGCGCGAGGGCAGGCGGGCGGCGATCGCCGAAGAGGACCGGCCGGACGTCTTCACGATCAGGGTGGGCAACATCCTGCCCGGCGAACGCGTCTCGGCCAGGCTGACCATGAGCCAGCCCCTGCCGTACGAGGACGGCGCGGCCACGTTCAGGTTCCCGCTGGTCGTCGCACCGCGCTACATCCCGGGCACCCCCATCGACGGGCGGCCCGCCGGCGACGGGGCCGCGCCCGACACCGACGCCGTCCCTGACGCGTCCAGGATCAGCCCTCCCGTTTTGCTGCCCGGCTTCCCCGACCCGGTGCGCCTCTCGCTCAGCGCGCGCGTGGACGCCGCGGGCCTGGAACTGCGCGAGATGGCCTCCAGCCTGCACGTGGTAGAGGAGGAGGGCCACACGGTCCGCCTTCGTCCTGGCGAGCGGCTCGACCGCGACTTCATCCTGCGCATGTCGTTCGACGCGTCCACGTCGTTGCAACTCGACGGCGGGGGCACGTTCGCGCTGACCGTCGTGCCGCCGCCGCTGCAGGCCACGCGCGCGCCCCGCGACGTGGTGCTGCTGCTCGATCGCTCCGGCAGCATGGGCGGCTGGAAGATGGTGTGCGCGCGCCGGGCCGCCGCGCGCATCGTGGACACGCTGACGCCCCAGGACAGGTTCGCGGTGCTGACCTTCGACTCCGTGGTGGAGCAGGCGTTCGAGGGCCTGGTGGAGGCGTCCGACCGCAACCGCTACCGCGCCGTCGAGCATCTCGCGGGAGTCGACGCCCGAGGCGGCACCGAGCTGCTGGAACCGCTGCTCAAGGCCGTCGCCCTCCTGAGCCCCGCGTCCGAGCGCGACCGCGTCGTGGTGCTGGTCACCGACGGCCAGGTGGGCAACGAGGACCAGATCCTGGAGCAGGCCGGCGGGGCGCTGTCGGCCATGCGCGTGCACACCGTCGGCATCGACAGGGCCGTGAACGCCGGGTTCCTCGGCCGGCTGGCCGGGCTGGGCGCGGGGAGGTGTGAGCTGGTCGAGTCGGAGGACCGGCTCGACGCCGCCATGGAGCAGATCCACCGCAGGATCGGCGCTCCCCTGGTCACCGGCCTGTCGATCAAGGGCCTCGACGTGGAGCCGGACACGGTCACGCATCTCGGCTCGATCTTCCCCGGCGTGCCCCTGCGGGTGTTCGGGCGGCATCGCGAGGGCTCCTCGCTGACCGTGCACGGCATGGAGGCCGAGGGGCCGTGGGAGCAGCAGGTCCCGGGCGTGACGGTGGACAATCCGGCCATCCGCGCCGTCTGGGCGCGTACGCACCTGCGGGAGCTGGAGGACCGGTACGCCATGGGCGAGCACGACCTGGAATCCAGGATCGTGCGCACGTCCCTCGACAACGGTGTGCTCTGCCGCTTCACCGCGTACGTGGCGATCGACACCAGGCAGGTCGCCGAGGGCGGCCCTGAGCACCGAGTCATCCAGCCGGTCGAGCCGCCCAGCGGATGGGAGATGCCGCGGAGCGCGGCGCCGATGGGCGCCTTCGGGCACACGATGATGGCCGCCGGGCCCGCGCCGACCGGCGCGGCCGCCGTACGCATGCGACACCCTCAGGGCTTCGCCCCGGGCACGGAGCAGGGACTGCTCGCGGGCGGCGATGCCGGCGCCGCCGGCCTGCCTCCGGCGCCGGGAGCTCCCGCGCGGCCGGGCTCGCCTCGCGGCGGTGCCCGCTCCCGGAGGTCCGCCCCGCGGCGCGCGGACCCGGTGGCGTCGGTACGCACGCAGCTGGTGGCCGAACTCGGCAGGCTGACGGCGCTTCCCGGGCCCGACCTGCTCTACCTGGCCGACCTGGGCTCGCGGCTGGCCGCGCTGGCCGCGTACCTCGGGGGGAACGAGGAGCTGGCGGCGCTGGCCCGCGAGCTGGAGGCGGCCGAGCGCCCGGGCGCGGACGCTCAGGCGCTGCACGACCGTGCCGTCGCCGTCCTCACCGCGCTCGTCGGCGGCTCGGCCGCACCAGGCCCGTCCTCGGGACCGAGGGCTTCAGGTGAGCCTCGTGGAGGTCGCGGCTCGTTCTGGAAGCGCACCTAGACCGGCCGGTCACCGGGGCGGTCACATGATCGGCGTCCACTCCTTCAGCAGTACGATCTCGTAGCCGCCGACCGCCGTGTACGGGTCCCGGCGGAGGATCTCCCGCAGTTCCTCCTCCGCGGACACCTCGTAGACGTGCAGCGCCCCGGTGTCGTCCGCCCACGGTCCGGCGGTCACCAGCCGCCCCTCCTCCTTGAGCCCGCGCAGGTGCTCCCGGTGCGCGGGCCGGGCGGCGAGCCGCCGTGGGCCGCCGTCGAAAGCCAGGTGCAGTACGTATCTCGCCATGCCCCGCACGCTAGGCCGGCCCCCTGCTTTCGCTCAGCATCGTGGGGCACGGCGATGGTGTATATGGGGATACATGACTTACACGCTTGCCGACCTGCCGATGTTCGCCCGGCTGGGAGAGGAACGGCTGCGCGGTCTGACGGCGCGGCGCAGGCGCTATCCGGCAGGGCAGGTGCTGTGCGCCGAGGGCGACCCCGCCGACCATCTGATCGTGCTGCTCGACGGGCGGGTCAAGGCCGGGCGGGTGAGCGCGGAGGGCCGGGAGGTGGTCCTCGCCGTGGAGGCGGCGCCGGTCGCGTTCGACAAGACGGCCCTGCTCGTGGACGGCCCGCACCGGGCGACGCGCACGGCCCTGACGGCGGTGGAGGTCGCGTACGTGCCGCGCTCCGCCGTGCTGGACCTGGTCGCCGGCGAACCGGAGGTCGCGGCGCGACTGCTGCGCACGCTGGCCGCGACCGTGCGTGATCTCGACGAGCGGCTCACCGACGCGGCCGTGCGCGACGTGCCGACGCGCGTGGCGGCCTGGCTGGTACGCCGCTGCGCCGGCGGCCGGGTTCCCCTCCACGGCGGCCAGGCGGGCTTGGGGGCCGAGATCGGCGCGACCCGGGTGAGCGTCAACCGTGCGCTGCGCGGGTTCGAGCGCCGGGGCATGGTCGAGATCTCCACCGGCGAGGTGATCGTGCTGGATCGGCTGGCCCTCTCCCGCCTGGCCGCCGTCCCCATCCCGGCGCCTTGAACGCCATCCGGCCTGCCCGGCATGGAGCGTCCGGCTGCTTGGAGGCCGTCCGGCTGCTCATACTCTGAAGAGGTGACGACACTTGTCCTGGACGGCGGCCTGTCCACCCAGCTCGAACAGCTCGGGGGGGATCTCCACGACGCGTTGTGGTCGGCGCGGTTGCTGCTGGAGGAGCCGGAGCTGATCCGGCAGGCGCACGCCGGCTATTTCGCGGCGGGCGCCGACGTGGCCACGACCGCCAGCTACCAGGCCACGATCCCGGGCTTCGCCCGGCGCGGGCTCGACGTGGCGCAGGCCGAGCGGCTGCTCAGGCTGTCGGTCGAGCTGGCGGGGCAGGCACGCGACGAGGCCGGGGGCGGGCTGGTGGCGGCGTCGGTCGGCCCCTACGGCGCCTACCTGGCCAACGGGGCCGAATACACCGGCGACTACGACCTCGACGAGGACGGCCTGTTCGCCTGGCACCTGCCACGCTGGGAGATCCTCGCCGGGGCGGGGGCCGACCTGCTGGCCTGCGAGACGATCCCGTCCTGTCCTGAGGCGCGGGCGCTGGCCCGGCTGCTGAGCCACACGCCGGAGGTCAAGGCGTGGGTGAGCTTCTCCTGCAGGGACAGCGAGCATCTCAATGACGGGACACCGATCCGGGAGGCCGCCGCGCTGTTCACCGGGCGTTCGCAGGTGGTGGCCGTCGGCGCCAACTGCACCGCGCCGCGCCACATCCCGGGGCTGATCTCGTGTCTGTCGGGCGCGCTGCCCGTGGTGGTCTACCCCAACTCGGGCGAGTCGTGGGACCCGGCCGGTCGCCGCTGGGTGGGCCTGGCCGACCCGGTCGAGTACGGCCAGGCCGCCAAGGAGTGGCAGCGGGCGGGTGCGTCGCTGATCGGAGGTTGCTGCAGGACGACTCCCGAGCACGTCCGGCAGATCCGCGCGCACCTGTCCTGAGCCCCGCCCGTGGTGCTAGGCGGTCACCGTCGCGGCGCCGCCGCGGCGGCCCAGCACGCGGTCGAGCGCGAACGCGCCCCCGCCGCTGAAGCCGATGGCCAGGCTGGCCGCGGCCAGCGCCAGGACGAACTCGTAGCCGCCCTCGCCGGCGCCGAAGCCGTTCGCGCCGTGCACGAAGACGATCGCGCCCACCATGTTGAGCGCCAGCAGCGTGCCCACGATCGGCAGCGCGGCGCCGGCGACGAGCGCGAGCCCGCCCACGACCTCCAGCGTGGCCACCGCGGGCGCGGCCACGCCGGCCAGCGGGATGCCGACGGACTCGAAGAACTTGGTGGTGCCCGCGATGCCCATGGTCGCGAACTTCTGGTAGCCGTGGACGATGAAGATCACGCCGACGGCGATCCTCGCGAGCAGCAGGACGATGGGGCGCGCCTGATCGATCATGCGACCTCCTTGATTGTCGTTCAGTTTTGAACGACAACTCTAGCCGTGATGTTCAAACCCGAACAACAAGTCAGGCCGCCGAGTCAATGACCTGATCTCAGGAGCGGCGTGGCCTACGCCTACACTGAGGCGGTGATGGACCCCCGGTGGCTGGACGCGACGGAGATGGCGGCGTGGCACGCCTTCGTGTCCACCTTTCACCTGCTGGAGCGCCGCATCGAGGAGCAGCTCAAGGCCGCGGCGGGGCTGACGCACCCGCAGTATGAGATCCTGGTGCGGCTCTCCGCCGCCACCGATCACCGGATGCGCATGACAGAGCTGGCCAGAGACGTCGTGGCGTCGAAGAGCGCGCTGACGTATCAGATCACCCAGCTGGAGAAGGCGGGCCTGGTGGAGCGGGCGCACTGCCCCTCGGACGAGCGCGGGGTGCTGGCGGTGCTCACCGACGCGGGCATGCGCTGCCTGGAACGGGTGGCGCCCGGCCACGTGGAGGTGGTGCGCGCCTATCTGATCGACCGGCTCAGCCGTGAAGAGTTGCATACGATGACGACCGCCATGCGGAAGACGGAACGCGCCTTACGGTCGTCCCACTGAGACGTGACGTGACGTGGCTTCGGCATGCCTAGAGGCGCGCGCCGGCCCGTGAGCGGAGGACGGTCGCACGAGAGCACCACCGCCTCTTGTGACTCTAAGTTAGCATGCCATCACGGCAAGCCACCACCACCGTGGCTCTAGCTCTTCCCGGCGGCGGCGCGGGCCGCCCGCTCCATCGCGACCCTGGCACTGGCGGCGTACTTGTCGACGTATTCCTGCTCTGACAGCTCCATCAACGCGTACATGATCTCATCGGTCACCGCGCGCAACACCAGCCGATCTTCCTCCATCCCGTAATAGCGGGAGAAGTCGAGCGGCTTGCCGAACCTGACGCCCGGCCGGATGCCGAACTTGGGCAGAGGTCGCCCAGGCGGCATCATCTCGTACGTGTTGATCATGGCCCAGGGGATGACCGGCACCCGGGACTCCAGTGCGAGCCGGGCCACGCCGGTCTTGCCTTTGTAGAGGCGGCCGTCGGGCGAGCGGGTGCCCTCGGGATAGATGCCCAGGATGTGGCCCTCGCGCAGGATGCGCAGCCCGGTGCGCAGCGCTGCCTCGCTGGCCTTGCCTCCCGAGCGGTCGATCGGCACGGTGCCGACGCCGCTGAAGAACAGGCGGGTGAAAAAGCCCTTCACGCCACGCCCAGTGAAATAGTCGGCCTTGCCCAGGGAGATGACCTTGCGGCGGATCTGCAGCGGCCCGAAGAAATGGTCGGCGAACGACAGGTGGTTACCGGCCAGGATCGCCGGCCCCTGCCTGGGCACGTTTTCCGCGCCTTCGGTCCATGGCCTGAAGACAAGGTGGAGGATAGGCCCCAAGATGGCCTTGACCACCCAGTAGAACACCCCGGCACCTCTTCCTCAGCGCATTGTCGGCGACCAGAGTCATCTTCCCACTCCGCGGGGGATGCTCCTACACCACCTCTCGCACAAACACCCTAGAACGTGCGACGATCGGGCCGTTCCGGAGGAAATTGCCGGAATGAAACAGCACGGAGGAGCTGTTATGCCGCTCATGCCAGGCGCGGAGTCCTACCACCACGAAGCAGGACAGGTCGGGGTGTTGCTGTGCCATGGGTTCACCAGCACGCCCCAGTCGCTTCGGCCGTGGGGCGAGTTCCTGGCCGGGCACGGGGTGAGCGTCTCGCTGCCCCGCCAGCCGGGACACGGCACCCGGTGGCAGGAGATGAACCGCACGCGGTGGGAGGACTGGTACGCCGAGGTGGAGAAGGCGTTCGAGATCCTCCAGGGCCGCTGCACGGAGGTGTTCGTGGCAGGGCTGTCGCTCGGGGGCTGCCTGGCGCTGCGGCTGGCCGAGGTGCACGGCCCGGCGATCAGGGGCGTGGTCGTGGTCAACCCGTCGATCGCGAACGACGTGCCCCTGATGAGGCTGGCCCCGCTGCTGAAATGGTTCGTGCCGTCGGTGCCCGGCGTCGCGGGCGACGTCAAGAAGCCCGGCGCGACCGAGCTGGCCTACGCCCGCACCCCGGTGAAGGCAGCCGCCTCGCTGCCGGGGTTGTGGTCGCTGGTGCAGGCCGACCTGGCGAAGGTGACACAACCGCTTTTGGTCTTCCGCAGCGCCGAGGACCACGTGGTGAAGCCGGCGAGTGTGGCGATCATCCGTGAGAAGGTGCCGCAGGCCACGATCGAGGAGCTTACCGATAGCTATCATGTTGCGACGCTGGACAACGATGCCGACAGGATCTTTGCCGGGAGCCTCGGCTTCATCCGGACACATGCCTCTGTACCCTTGCAGAGGGACTGATCGCACCCAGGGGGAAGTCGCGATCGCTGTGGAGAGGCCCATCTAGGTGACGCCCCAGAGTGACGAGGACGAGGTCTGGCGGCAGATCGTCGCGTCCTTCAACGACACCGCCGAGCGCGACTCGGCCGACCAGCCGTGGCCGGACAGCGAAAACGTCCCCGCCGAGCCCACCCGCAGGGTGGTCAAGCCCTCGGAGGAGCCAGCGGCCGAGCCTGACGGGCCGGACGAGCCCGAGGGCGACACGGATCCGCGTGACGACGGCGACGACGAGGACGAGGGGCACTTCGTGCCACCTCCGCCGCCTCCCCTGCCCAAACTCGACCTGCCGACCAAACTGGCGTGGGTGGCGCTGTTCGGCGGCCCCGCCTACCTCCTGGTCGCCGCGATGGCCAACTGGCACATGGAGGGGTGGGCGCTGTTCACGGCGGTGGCGGCGTTCATCGGCGGGTTCGTGGCGCTGGTGGTGCGCATGGGCGACGGCCCGCCGTCCAACGACTCCGGCTGGGACGACGGCGCCGTGTTGTGAAGCCCCCGCCCTACGACTTCGACGTGGTGGTCTCCGGCGCGAACGCCTCCACCACGTCGGTGTAGCGGTCGGCGGTGTCGACCGCGTGGCCGACCGCCCAGACCGCGCCCTTGCCCGCGAGATAGGCCACCGCCTGCAGACGCACGCTGCTCCTGCCGTGCTTGGCGCGCCCGCGGATGACCTCGCAGTCGCCCTTCTCGCAGCGCATCATGAACGGCTCCCCCGCCCGCGACGGGTCGTAACCGGCCATCCAGTAGCGGCCCTTGCCGTCGCCCGTCACGCCGTAGAGCCGGGCCTCGGAACGGGGCAGCCGCTGCTCACGCCAGCGCTTGCCGTTCCAGGTCAGCACGAGCGGGGTGATGTCGCCGGGGCCGTGGTAGACGCCGCCGACGGCCACCGCCCGCTTGGAGCTGTCGACGTGCACGTCACGCAGGTAGCCGCCGGGGATCGAGGGCACCGGCATGGACTTCCACGCGTTGCCGGAGTGGTGCACGATCAGCGGCGCGGTGCCGGTGTCGCCGACGGCGAACCCGTCCGCCACCGCGTAGAGCGCGCCCTTCTCCTTGGTCTCGTGGACGGTCCAGGAGGCTCCGTGGCCGGTGAGGATGAGCCCGTTCTTCTCACGGCTCCCGACCGCGACGATCCGCCCCTGCTTGGCGTCGACGCCGCCGAGCCAGTCGCCCGCCCGCAGGCCCTGCGGCCTGACCCGGTCGAACCCCGTCGCGTCGCCGTGCGCGAGATAGGGCAGCCCGTCGTGACCGTCTCCGACCGCCCACACGTCGGACGCCGACGTGGCGGCCAGGCCGCGCAGGTTTCCCGCGGCCGTGGCGTCGCGCACGGGCACCTCCGCCCAGCTCTTGCCGTTCCAGTGGCGGATGGCGCCGCGGTTCTTCCAGACGTCCCAGATCTCCTGCTGGCCCACGGCCCACACGTCGTTGGCCGAGACCGCGAGCACGTCGGAGAGCGAACCGTCAGCCTGGAGGCGCACGCTGGTCGACTCCTGCCACGCCTCGATCGTGGCAGGACGGGGATCGGCATGCGCGGCGGGCGAGGCCTGTGTCAAGGCCACGGACGTCGCCAAGATCAAAGAGAGCGCACGCCGCTGAAAGCGACGGGTCATGATTGAATGCTACGGGCTCGCGAGCCCCGCTTGCCCGTTACAGCCCAACTCGCAACTCTGCGATGACCGGCAGATGGTCGGAAGCGGCGCCCAGATCGGCCATCGGCGCGTCCACTCCCCCGCAGGCCACGACACGCGCGGCGCGCGCGGCGAACACCCCGTCGATGCGCGCGGACGGCTGCCGCGCGGGGAAGGTCAGGCCGTCGCCCTTTGGCGCCACCGCGTAGCAGTCGGCCAGCCGCCCGGCGAGATAACGCCAGGCGGGCTGGTGGTCCTGCTCGTTGATGTCGCCGCCGAGCACCATCGTCGCGTCCAGCCGGGTGGCCGCGCGTTCCACCAGCGCCACAGCCTCCGCCGCGTGATGCACCCTGGCCGGGTCGTTGAGGTCGAGGTGGAGCGAGCCGACGGCCAGCCGCGTCCCCTCCGCCTCCACCACGGCGATCGCCAGCCCGCGCCGCTCCAGCCCGAAGAAGGCCCGCAGCGCGTGGCTCTCGGCGTGCAGCACGCTGACGCGCGGCCCGGTGAACACGGCGACGCCGCCGAGCCTGCCCGGGGTGGCCGGCCGGAGCCCCGCAGCGGCGGCCAGGGCCCGGCGCCTGGCCCGCCAGCGGACGAACCTGGGCGCCTCCTGCACGCACAGCACATCGGCGCGCATGGCGGTGATGACCCCGGTCAGCGCGGTAACGTCGTCGCGCAACCCGTGCAGGTTGTAGGTCGCTACGCGGATCGTCACGTAAGGGTGGCTAGCGGCGCCTGGCCAGGTCGGCGGCGCCCACCACGCCGGCGGAGGCGCCCAGCTCGGCCAGCTTGATGTCGGCCAGCGGCCGGTGCCCGTGCCCGGTGAGCCGCTCGGCGAAGGTGTCGCGTGCCCGGTCGATGAACAGGTCGGCGGCGCGGGACACGCCGCCGCCCACGATGAAGCAGCCGGGGTCGAGCAGCGCAGCCAGATCGGCCATGCCCTGGCCCAGCCAGTCGGCGAGGTTGCGGAACGCGGCCAGCGAGGCTTCGTCGCCCAGCCGCGCGGCCTCGGTGACCTCCTCGCCCTCGATCTTGCCGTCGGCCAGCCCCAGCAGGATCCCGGCCCGCTCCGGCTCCGCCTCGGCGATCTCCCTGGCCTCCTTGACGAGGGCCTGACCGCTGGCGTACTGCTCCCAGCAGCCGATGTTGCCGCAACCGCACGGCCGCCCGCCGGGCAGCACCTGCATGTGGCCCAGCTCGGCGCCCATGCCCCAGCGTCCGCGGTAGAGTGCGCCGTCGAAGACCAGGCCGCCGCCGATGCCCGTGCCGAGCGTGATGCAGACCACGTGGGGCTGGCCCCGCCCGGCGCCGAACCTGGTCTCACCCCAGGCCATGGCGTTGGCGTCGTTCTCGATCACGACCGGCAGGCCGACGAGGCCGCTGATCTTCTTCTGCAGCGGCTCCTCGCGCCAGGCGAGGTTGGGGGCGAAGCGCACCATCGACCTGGTCTCGTCGACGAACCCGGCCGCGCCGACCCCGACCGCCTCGATCTGCCTGCCCTCCGCCAGCTCGCGAACGACGTCGGCCACCGTCTCGGCCACCACCTCCGGGCGGTCGGCGGCGGTGGGCCTGAGCGTGTGTTCGACGATCTCGCCGTCGTCGTCGACCACACCGGCGGCCACCTTGGTTCCGCCGATGTCGACACCGATCGTGAGCATTGCCCCGTGTCTCCCTATCCCAGATCTATGTGTTCCACATTGTCGCGGCGATCCCGATCGTCGCGTTGCCTGCGGGGGGCGGGCGGCTTGCTGAGGACGTCGAACGCGCCGCGGACGGCGGCGAACAGCTCACCGCCGGCGGCCACCAGATGCCCGGTCACGTCGGAGCCGGACTCGCGCTGCGCGGCGATCGCCCGGCAGACCGGGCAGGCACGGCAGATGTACTCGTCGTGGGGCTCGGACACCGCCTCTTCCCACACGTCGCGTTCCCTGCGACCGCCGCCGGCGAACGAGTTGAACACGGACTTGCCGACCTGGCGGGTGGCCCGCCCCTGGATCGACTCGAAAAGCTTGCGCGCCTCGTCGGCGACGGTCCCGATCGGATCTCTGTCGTTGCTCTCGGTCATCTGGCCCTCCCTGCGTATGGGGTCGCTCATCCTCCTCAACTCGTCAGGTTGCGGATTCGCTCCCCGACCTGAACGGTAATGCAGAAATCGCCGTCACGCGGGATCGCCGAACCGCACGCTGAGCACGCCGTCGCGGAGCGCGGCTCCGCTGATCTTACGACGGGCCAGCGCGGCGGGAAGCGCCAGAATCCTGCGGTAGGGGCCGGCGGTGACGATCAGCTCGTCGCCCTTGCGTGCCAGGTCGATGTCGTCGCGGTCGGCCCCGGGCAGGGCGAGGGCCAGCTCGTCGGCGCTCATCCGCAGCGGAGGCTCGATCGCGTGCGAGGCGAACGGATCGGACTCGCCGTACATCGACGCGCCGAGCTCGGCCAAGGCCTCCCGGCCGACGGGCTCTGCGGGCAGATAGGGGACGACGTGGACGGGCAGCGGCGCGAACGACTCCTCCGCCTCGGCCAGCAGCCTGGACTGCGCCTCCACCCACCGCGCGCGCCACTCGTCGGCGTCGCCGGCGGGGAAGACGCGGTTGGCCACGACGGCGTCGACGCGGTAGCCGTACAGGTTGAGCGAGGTCATGGTGCGCCTGGCCTCGGCGAGCACCACGGCCTCCGGCGTGAGCACGAGCCGCACGGACGCGTGGTCGCCGGTGAGCAGCTCGCGCACCTCCATCAGACCGCGGTGGAAACGCTCGACCGCGCTCAGGACCTCTTCGCCCGGCGTGCTGATGTGGGCCACGCTGCTCACGAACGGCGAGACCAGCCGCACGAGCTTGCGGCCCACCGGCATCAACCTGCTGACGTGCCAGTCGAGCGCCTCGGGCAGGGCCAGCAGCCGCAGCGTCTCCGCGGTCGGCGCGCAGTCGACCACGATCACGTCCCAGCGGCCCTCACGGGCGTGCTCGCGCAGCTCCAGCAGGGCGATGATCTCATCGGCGCCGGGCAGGACGGTGATCTCATCGGAGGTGACCTCGTCGAGGCCCAGCTCCACCAGCACCCCCCTGGCGTATTCGCGCAGCTCGCCCCAGTGGCGCTCCAGCGTCTTCTGGGTGTCGACCTGGTGCAGGTGCAGCCCTGGCGCGATCTCGCCCGGCTCGGCGCCGAGCGCGTCAGCCAGCGAGTGGGCGGTGTCGGTGGAGACGACGAGCGTCTTGAGGCCGCGAGCGGCGGCGAGCGTGGCGGTCGCAGCGGCGGCCGTGGTCTTGCCGACGCCGCCCTTGCCGGTGAAGAGCAGAACCCGCGGCCTCACCTCAGCGGCCCTCGACGCGCTTCTTGAGACCCTTGAGCGCGGTGTCCACGATCACCTTCTCCGCCTTGCGCTTGATCAGGCCGATCATGGGCACGCTGAGATCGACCGTCAGCTCGTACGTCACCTCGGTGCCACTGCCCGCGTCGGCGAGCCGGTAACTCCCCCTGAGGTCGGAGACCATCTTGCCCGGCTCGACCACCTGCCAGCTCACGCCGTCGTCGTCCTGCCAGGCGTAGCCGAGGGTGTAGGTGTCGCTGATCGGGCCGGCGTCGAGGGCGAATCGCACCTGCTGCGGCCTGCCGTCGGGGCCGGTGGAGAGGACCTCCGCGCTCTTGACCTGCCCCGCCCATTCCGGGTAGGCGGGGAAGTCCGCGATGACCGCCATGACGTCGGCGCGACCGGCGCTGATGGTGGTGCTCGAAGTGGTGCGATCAGCCATGCGACCACCGTAATGCACAACACGCCGCTCGGGACGGACCGGACGGCGCCGCCCGCGCTCACCACTCGAGGACGTACGGAACGCCCCTCCCCCGAAAGTGTCCGACGTTCACGCATTCGGTGCGCCCGACGCGGGTGCGGCGGTGAAGGGGATTGTGCACGTGTCCGAACAGGGCGTAACGCGGCTGGGTGCGCCTGATCGCCTCCAGCGTGGCCTCGCTGCCGCGCTCGAACCTCCTCGCCACCACGTCATAGAGCAGCTCGGGCAGGGCCGGCGGGATGTGACAGCACAGCACGTCGACCTCGCCGACGGCCTCGACCTTGGCCGCGTACTCCTCGTCGCCGATCTCGTACGGGGTGCGGTAGGGAGTCTTGAGCCCGCCGCCCACGAACCCGAACCGCAGGCCGCCGATCTCCGTGACCTGCCCGTCGAGCACCTCTAGTCCCGGCCTGAGGTAGTCGGCCCACAGGGCGGGGATGTCGACGTTGCCGTAGGTGAGGTAGGCGGGGGCGGGCATGGCGGCGAAGAGGGCCTCGTACTGGGCGCGCACGTTGCGTTCGATGTGCTCGCGCGGGTCGCCGCCGAGCGTGGCCCACAGCCGCGCCGACATGGCCCTGGCCTCGTCGAACCGTCTGGCCGTGCGCAGGGCGATGAACGCGGCCGCGTTCTCCGCCCCGAACAGGTCGGCGAAGATGCCCTGCGCGTGGTCGTCGTAGTCGATGAAGAGGATCAGGTCGCCGAGGCAGATGAGCGCGTCGGCGCCCTCGCCGGCTCCGGCCAGCGCGTCGGCCCTGCCATGGACGTCGCTCACCACATGGACCCTCATGGGGGGAATCCTAAGAGCCCTGGCTGCTAGCGTGACATAACGCCTCAGTGACGGAGCTACCAGCGCGTAACTTGGCGCGGTAACGTCCAGGCCAGGTCGTCACGAAGAGGAGTTGATCCGTGCGCGAGTACAGCGTCCCCGCCCTGGTCGACGTGCCCGCCTCCGCCGGCCTGGCCGACACCGTCTTCACGCGGGCCGAGGAGCGGCCAGGCGCCGTGGTCATGCGCCGCAAGACCGACGCGGGCTGGCCCGTCGTCACCGCGGCCGAGTTCCGCGACCAGGTGGTCGAGGTGGCCAGGGGGCTGATCGCGGCGGGCGTCGAGCACGGCGACCGGGTGGCGCTGATGTCGCGCACCCGCTACGAGTGGACCCTGGTCGACTACGCCATCTGGTCCGTCGGCGCGGTCACCGTGCCGGTCTACGAGACCTCGTCGGCCGATCAGGTGGCGTGGATCCTCGCCGACAGCGAGGCCAGGGCGGCGTTCGTGGAGCTCGACTCGCATGAGGAGACCGTGCGGGAGGCGGCGCCCGGCCTGAAAGCGGTCTGGCGGATCGACGGCACGCTCGACGCCGAGGGCGTCCCGGCCTCGGCCGTCGACGAGCGCAGGGAGCGGGTCGCCTCCTCCGACCTGGCCACGATCGTCTACACCTCGGGCACCACCGGCCGGCCCAAGGGCTGCCGGATCACCCACGACAACCTGTTGTTCACCGCGCTCAACGTGCTGCGCGGGCCTCTGGAGCCGCTGTTCGCCCGTAAGGACCCGGCGGCGCTGCTGTTCCTGCCGCTGGCGCACATCTTCGCGCGGATGATCCAGGTGGTGCTGTTCGAGGCGGGCGCCGTCATGGCGCACACCCCCAACATGAAGAACGTCGCCCCCGACTTGCAGGACTTCCAGCCGACGTTCCTGCTGGGCGTGCCGCGCGTCTTCGAGAAGGTCTACAACTCCGCCGAGCAGAAGGCCGTCGCCGGCGGCAAGGGCACGATCTTCGCCCGCGCGGTGGACGTCGCGGTGGCCTGGAGCCGCGCCGAGAGCTCCGGCGGGGCGCCGCTCGGGCTGCGGCTGCGGCGGGCGGTGTTCGACAGGCTGGTGTACGCCAAGCTGCGCGCCGCCACCGGCGGCAGGCTCTCCGCGGCGGTGTGCGGCGGCTCGGCGCTCGGCGACCGGCTCGGCCACTTCTTCAGGGGCGTGGGCATCGAGGTCTTCGAGGGCTATGGCCTGACCGAGACGTCGGCCCCCTGCTCGGTCAACATGCCGGGCGCCAACAAGATCGGCACCGTCGGCAAGCCGCTGCCGGGCGTCACGCTGCGCGTCGGCGACGACGGCGAGATCCTGGCCAAGGGCAGGAACGTCTTCGGCGGCTACTGGAAGAACGACGCGGCCACGGACGAGGTGGTCGACTCCGGCGGCTGGTTCCACACCGGCGACATCGGCGAACTGGACGCCGACGGCTACCTGCGGATCACGGGGCGCAAGAAGGAGATCCTGGTGACGGCGGCGGGCAAGAACGTCGCGCCGGCCCCGCTGGAGGACGCGCTGCGCGCCCACCCGCTGATCTCCCAGGCCATGGTCGTCGGAGACGGCCGGCCGTTCGTGGCGGCGCTGATCACCCTCGACCCCGAGGCCATGCCGGCAGGGGCGACGGCCGAGGGGCTGCGCACCGACCCCGAGGTGCTGGCCGGCATCCAGGCGGCCGTGGACCGGGCGAACCTGTCGGTGTCGAAGGCCGAGCAGATCAAGAAGTTCGCGATTTTGGCGGCCGCCGACATCACCGAGGACAGCGGGCATCTCACACCCACCCTGAAGATCAAGCGCAACCTGGTGCTGCGCGACTTCCAGAAGGAGATCGACGACCTGTACGGCGGGCACTGACCCACCACACAGGTCCCGGGGCGGGGTCCACGCGCCCGCCGGTCAATCCAGCGCCTCCCCGACGCCCC
>NZ_SMKP01000104.1:0-35222 GCF_004349015.1 Nonomuraea diastatica | reverse complement strand
CCTCATCGACCTCGCCCACGGCCACCTGCGCCGTAACGACACCGACGCGGCCATCACCGCCCTGCTGACCTCCGAACAGCAAAGCAGCGAGCCCATCGCCTTCAATCCGGCGGCCGGCGTGGCCATCACGGAAATCGTCGAAGGGTCCAGACGCCCTCCCCGCGCTGCACTCGACCTGGCCGCACGAATCCTCAAGGCCAAAGCCTGATTGCCGGAGGCATCACTCTAAGTGTGGAAACGATCACTACGGGTAGATGAGTCAAGGTAGATCATCTTAACGCTTCGAGGGGAGCGTCCATCATGACGAACACACGGGGATCATCAGCTCTGACCACCACTTTCACTCCAGAGCACGAGCAGGCGAAAGGTTTGGCACGGGCTGCTCCGCTGTCGTTCCATACCGGCGTTCGGCACGCCACGTGGTGCAGGCTCGCCCTCGCTAACGCGAGCGAGTCGTCGACGATCAGAGCCCGCGGTTCGTCTCCAAGGAACCGCCCGCAGGTCTGGCAGTCGGCGGCCCACAGGCACGCGCACACGTCGCGAACCCCCTCCTCGCCGAGCTTCCATCGTTATCTAGTGTTCCTGAGCGAAGTAGCTGGTCAGCCGCTTGAAGGTCCGTAAGGCACGTTAGGTAAGTAGGCTGCTCGCGTTCGGTGCGCCGGTTTACCACCGTTTATGATGCGGACGTGGCGGTGATCTTCATAACCGGTATGTCCGGCACCGGGAAGTCGACGGTTCTCGGTGAGCTGGCGCGGCTTGGCTATCGGGTTGTGGACACCGACTATGGCGATTGGATGGAAGACGTTCCAGTTCCTGACGGCATTGGCGCTGAGCTGCAATGGTGTGAGGCTCGCATCACCGAGCTGATCGATGAACACGAAGTCTCAGGTGTACCGCTGTTCATCTCCGGAACGTCCCGGAACCAAGGCAAGTTCTATCCCAGGTTCGACCAGGTCATCTTGTTCAGCGCACCCCTCGAGGTGATGCTCGAGCGTATCGCCGCCCGTGAAACCAACCCGTTTGGCAAGACCCTCGACGAACGCGAGAGGATCATCAAAGACACGGCCGAGGTCGAGCCGCTGCTCCGCGCATCGGCAACGATGGAAATCGACACACGTCAGCCGCTCACCGAGACTGTAAGTCAGTTGAGGGATCTCGTCGGCCAGGTCAAGACCGGCAAGCCTTAACGAGGCTCACAAGGAGGCCCAGAGTTTCGGGCGCTTCCCAGGCCGTCAACTGCCGGTCAGGGTCGGTTTCCTGGTGCGCGAACTGGTTGATCGGGTCGGCGAGTTCCCGTTAGGTGAGCAAGGCTCGTTCCCACTGGTCTTCGCGTTGTTCGATGTACTCGGCATCGTTTAGCCATGCGGTGCCATGGCCCTCCGCCCACAAGGTCGTCCACGGCTGCGTGCCGAGAGCGGATTGTTCGCGCAGGAAGTCGTGCATGGATCGAGTGCGGCGGCTCAGCAGCGGTATCAGATGGCGCCGATCGGCCTCATCGAGGCCGTATGCATCAGCGAAGGTTCGCAGGCGGGCGGCCGCGTCGCGGTGCTGCCAATCCGGGTGCGCGGACAGGGGGATGAAGCCGTGGATGGCGTAGGCGACATCCCAAAGCCTGGAACCGGGCCCGGCCCCATCCCAGTCGACGAAGACGCATTCGCCCACGTCGCTGACCACGAGGTTCCACGGGGCCAGGTCGTGGTGGGCGATGATGTCGTTTTCATCAGCCGGGACCAGCACCTGCCAATGGGCGTTGGCCGGCGGCGTGAAACCTTCCACGGCGTCGTGGAAATCTCTGATGAGGCGTGCCACGTGGGCTAGGCGCCGTGGTGGTTCAACGAGGGAGAACCAGTCGGGCCAGACAACTTTGCCGCAGGCGAAGGTCAACACCTCTCGGCCTTGATCGTCAATGCCCAGGGGGCGAGGAACTGCGTGAAATCCCACGTCATGCAGGTGGGTGAGAAGCGCATGAACCGCCGGAGTCCACGGTCCTGTAGGGCGACGAACGGTGTCTCCCACCCGGACAACCCCGTCGCTGACATTGCCGCCGGTCAATGGCTGTTCTTCATCGTGCCGCATCCCTCCAGTGTGGTCGTTCAGTCTTTCCCGATCACCTCCATTTACCGGCCTGGCCGGTTCAGCGGCGGAGGGCGGCCGGATCGCGGCCCGCGGCCGCCGCCCCAGTGGGCCGTCGAGGGGTCCGTCCAGATCGCGTGAAAAGACCCCGCCGGATGTGCCGGGCGGGGTCTTGATCTTGGTGTGCAGAGATGCTCAGGCGAGGAGTCCACGCCTCGAACCGGACCAACAGCGCGCCGAAGCGTCCGTAGTCGGGAGCCTTCGGGTTGCGTCGCAGGTCGGACAGGTCAAGGCGGCACGCTTCCTTGCGCCGCAGCCCGTAGGCGTAGAAGGTCTTCAGCAGCGCCGAGTCTCGCATCGCGGTCAGCGCGCCCTTGCGGCCGCGGGTCTGCTTGTCCTCCGCTCGTCCGTCCGCCGCGTCGAACAGGGCCTGGACTTCCTCGTAGGTCAGCGGTCGTCGGTGGGGTTGTCCCTCGAACTCGCTGACATGAGTGACCCGGTTGTCCTCATGGAAGATCTGCTGCGGAGCCTGCCCGAATCGCGACTGGCATTCTTGTGACCAGCCGTAACGAGGGTCGGTGATGACTTCCATGAACAGCGCGAGCATGGCCTCATAGCCGCGTCCGGTC
This sequence comes from Nonomuraea diastatica, assembly GCF_004349015.1. Lineage (NCBI taxonomy): Bacteria > Bacillati > Actinomycetota > Actinomycetes > Streptosporangiales > Streptosporangiaceae > Nonomuraea > Nonomuraea diastatica. The sequence continues at coordinate 32,520 of NZ_SMKP01000104.1, read as the reverse complement.
GACATCGTGATGGGACGACGGCCCCCGCCCGATCGCAGATGCGCGATGAACGCCTCGCCGTCGGCTGGCGTCCACTCCCAGGGATAGGCATTGGTGAACGCCACGAGCCTCGCGGCTGGATCGTCGCGCTCTCGTTCAAGAAGCGGGCCTGCTGTTGCCGTACCCACCCGCTCAGCATTGCCTCGAGCAGTGCAGGCTTGGGATCGAGGTAGGTGAGCCCTTCGACCAGCTCGAGATGCGCTGCACCAGCCAAATCGGCACCTTTGCCCACAGCGCCTCGTTGCATCAGAGGCAACATTGTTGAGCCTCCTTCCGGAGGCTGCCACCTGCTTGCCGAAACACGTCGGCTATTCGACCCGATAGCTAACCGCCACCCCTTTGTCAGCGGCCAGTTCGGAATCCCCACGTACGGTTAGTTATGATGTCACTCTTGGTTACGGCCGGGCTCGAAGTCTGGTACGACCGGTCATATGTGGATGGACGCGACCGGCTGTCGGGCCACATCGGTGCCAGGTACGGGCGATCAGCTGTCTGCGGAGTGGGCGTCGGCGAGGAGTTGTGCCGTGAGTTCCATGCAGCGCATCCGGGCGGGAGAGAAGTCGTAGGGCATCTTGGTGGTCGCTGTGGAGGCGCTCATCTGCGTGTCTTCTTCTCCTTTCAGGTCAGCGTCGTAGATCTCGAAGAGCTTCTCCTCGGCCGTGTCAAGACCAGCTGCCTCGATGGCCTGCTCCAGGGCCAATTGTTGGGTGCATCGCTGTACGGCGAGCTCTTCGACGCGCGGGTCGTCGGGTTCGACGCCGTCGTCGAGGGCGGCCTCGGCCGCGTCAAGACAGTCCTGCTCGGCCCGCAGGTCGGGGTGGGTAGCCAGTACGATGAACACGCTGGCCTGGATGGCGGCGCCCAGCGGCCCGAAGATCCGTTCCGTGACCAGTAGCGCTTCAACATCCGACGGTCGCAGTGCGCCCGGGGGCAGGTGGCTGAGCCGGTCCGTGACCAGTTCGGAGAGCAGCCCTAGCGGACTACCCACCGCCTGCAGACGCTGGACAGCCGCGCGCCGACGCTTGATGGCGGCCTCCTGCGCCGCCAAGGCTTCCTCTAGCCTGCTCAGGATCTCCTCGATGTCCCGGGCCTCGTCGAAGGCGGCCCGCATGTCGTCCAGGCCGATGCCGGCCTCTGCCATCTTGCGGATCCACAGCAGGCGGATCATGTCGTCGTAGCCGTAGCGGCGGCGACCGTCCCCGCCGCGCTCGGGCTCCGGCAGCAGACCGATCTCGTGGTAGTGGCGGATGGCGCGAGGGGTGGTCCCGGCGAAGGTGGCAGCATCACCGATCTTGACCTGGCGGGGAGGCGTGATGGAGGGGTACATCGCAGACAGAGCCTTTCGTGCTGTGGTGCCTCGACCACACCACATGCCGCTACGGCAGGTGCAACAACACCATCCAGGTGTCACCGGAGCCAGGCCCTAGCTGCCGCCGGGACCGATCGAGAACGACGGACTTCCGGCAACGCAGAGTGACCATCCACGGCCAGATAGCTCCCCATCAAGTGGCCGCCGCTGGGGAATTCCAAACTGGCCGCCGACACCCCTTCCCATCAGGCAGGATGAGTCGTTGTCCATCGCGTCGAATGTTGTGTCAGATGCAACTTCGCCTGTTGGAGGTCAGACCGCAGCCGAAGGCGAGTGCCATCAACGCCAGCGCGTCGCCTCTGGCCTGGCCGGGCAGGCGTTCGGCCCAGCCGCGCAAGCGGCTGAGCTGGGCCGGGAGTACGGCGGGCTGACGTCTTGGGCGCTTTCATCGGCGGGGGCGCTTGTTCGCCGCGTTCCAGCCAGGCCAGCGTGGCGCATATGTGCCGCAGCCAGCTGCGGTAGGTTTGCGCGATCAACTCTCCCGGCCACCCGGCAGGGGCACTGTCTTTCGGCAGGACTCGAAGTCCAGGAGCCGCAAGTGCTCACCCGCCGGACGGCTACCAACCAGCGAGTCTGCCCTACCGGGCAACCCGCTACGACTGATTAGGAGCCGTTTGTCATGGTCGGAGGACGTGGGCGTTCCCGCTTTCCCCGGGAGTTGGCCGACGACCCGGAGAGTTGGCCCCACGCGGATCTGTCCGGTCATCCGGCCGTCGCCGTCGTCCAGGCCATCGCCGCGGCTCTGCAGGCAGTGATGGCCGAGCGAGGGCTGAGTTTTCGCCGGCTGGCCGACGTCAGCGGGGTGAACCGGCAGACCGTCGCCGACGTGGCCGGCGGGCGTTGCTGGCCGGATGCGGTCACCATCGCCCAACTGGAGGCCGGCCTGGCCGTCCGGCTGTGGCCTGCTTCGCAAGCCGGGACCGGCGGAAGCCGACCCGCGCCGGACCCCTTCTCGCCCTGGTGAGGGCATCGTCGATCCTTCCCGCACCTGCGCTGCCGATCGCAGGGCAGGCGAAATCCAGGCTCGACGTCTCCCCAAAGGCCCCCATTCGAGTTACTCTCGGGAGTGCGCGAGACACTGTCAGTTAGAACCTGGAGGGTGCTCACGCAACCTCGGGTGCCGCCGAGGGCCTAATCTCGGCGGCACCCTGCTCGTCCGGCCCGGCGCCCACGACCGTCGTCGCTGAGCGCCTGACCTGCGATGTGTCTGTTGCCCTATGCCTCGTCGTTGGCGACTCCCCCCAGCGCGTGGCCATTGATGCCCGCAGCGATGGAGAACAGACCCGGCTCGTGCTGGGTCAGCCAGCCCAGCGCCGTCAGCCGCTTGAGCCGTGCCCGGGTGGTCTCCACCCGCCCCCGCACGTCGGGCTCGCCCAGCGCTTGAGCCACTTCCTTGGCACGCATCGTGCGTCCCGAACTCGCCATGATCACAACGACCTGCCGGTCGAGCCCGGCGACCGGTTTCGGCGCCGGCGCAGCTTCCTCTGGCGAGGCGTGCGTCGGGGCATCAGGCGTGCCGCCAGAAGGCGCTTACTCGGGCCGGGAATGCCCGGCCAGCATCGGCGCGACCACCCTTCGGGCGGTGGCCAGGTCGCGCAGCCGATCTTCCAGGACCGCCACCTGCTCACGCAACGACTCAAGCTGTCCGCGGACAGACTCCTCATCTGCAGCCAGATGCTCCAGCAGCGATGCTTCGCACGTCATGCTCGACCTCCACGTACTGGCGCTGTGCGTAACCGACAGAGAGTGTGCGACCACATACAGTCAGGCAGTGCCTGCAAACGATGGCTTTGCAGCTCGCGTGAAGAGACACATTTGCAACAGCCCTCACAGTCGAGCACAGCTCCACCAGCGGCTGACCAAGCTGCGCGCAGCGACTTCGCAGGAGGCCGTCCATGAGTGAGGACCTATCTGTTCCGTCGGCGAGCGAGCTGCACCGGCGGATCGCCACCAGGCTCGGCAACGCCGACCTCGACGTAGTCAGGGCGGCGCTCGCCTGCGCGTAGGCGGTGCGGGCACGCTCCAGCGCGCCGGCGGCCTGATCCGCCGCAGCTTTGGAGCGGGTCTCGGCGGCCTGCGAGGCGGCCAGACGGTCGTCGACGGCGCGGTCCGGTGAGGCGTTCACCCTGCTGGAACAGACCCAGAAGGAGGTGTCCCAGCTGCAGGGCGCATTGACGCTGGCGGCCGGCGAGAGCACCCGGGCAGCAGCGCGGGAGGCCCTTGCCGAGTTCGAAGCCCGCCAGGCCGCAGCGGATGCTGCAGATCGCGCCGCCGCCGCCGACGTCACCCGCCAGCGGCAGCAGGAACACAACGGCGCCCAGCGCCGCGAGCGGGACGCCTATGCCGCACAAGCCCGCGAAGCCAGCGAGGGATCGCAGGCCGAGGCGTCCATGGACGTCTTCAACGCCATGGCCGAGATCCGCATGGCCGCCTCACGAGCGCTGGCGCTGCTGAGCAAACAGCAGATCACCTTCACCACGGACCGCGCCGAGGCCATCGCGGAGCTGTGTGACGGCGCCGAAGCCGCGATCGCCGCCGTCCGTGACATGGCCACCGATGCTGCTCTGGACGACGCCGCACTCGCGGCCTTCATGGACGAGAACGGGGAATTCCTGTGAGCCGCCGCCGTGATGAGACGGGCTGGACCCGCGCCGAGACCGACGTCGCAGAAGTGATGATCTGGCTGCGCAGCAACCACGGCCGCGAGCTCAGCTACGCCGACATCGCCGCCGGCGTCGGCATCAAGGACGGCCCCCACCTGCGGCGGGCCGTCAAGCTCGTCCGTGTGATCGCGGCCAACCGAGGCGACCGCCTGGAACGGTTCCAGCCGTCGGCCGACCCCGCCCGGCGCGACGCGGCCCGGCGCCGGGTCTGGACCACCCGCTACATGCGCGAGGGGCACGGCGACGAGTTCAGCGCCCGCGACGCCATGTCCGCCGCCCGCGCGGCGATGACGTCGGTCAAGGACATGCACCGCGCCACCACCTTCGAGGCCGCCAACCCGCACTCGATCGCCCGCACGGAGTTCGCCACCATGGCCCAAGCCGCAGACGAGTGCATCACCAAGGTCGCCGGCCTCGACACGGTCGGCGAGCAGGCGGTCCGGCGCGAGAACACCAGTCTGCTCACCCAGATGATCGCCGACCTGGAAGCCCGCCTCACCGAGCCGGCAGCGGGCTGACCGCGACCGTCGTCGCGTCAAGGCAGCCCCGTCCCCGGACACGCCGCACCTCAATGACAGGCCAAGGAGCCCTCGTCATGACTCCGCTTGAACGAACCCTTGCCAGAGCCCTCACTGAGGTCGTCATCAGGCTGGATCTCAGCGACGACGACGCCATCACGCCCGAGGCCACGATGGAGGTGATCGAGCCGGTGGCCGTCCTCCTGCAGGACCTGTCCGAGCAGGACCGCCAAGCCCTCGCCGAGCTGATCAACACGATCGCCTGGCAGGAAACCGACCCCGAACGGCATCTGACGGCCTGGGAAACACCCGAAACCCTGGGCCTCCTGCCCTGAAAGCCCCGGGGAGGACACGGGCGGGCCGTCATTTGACTACGGTTGCTCCGCATGACGCACACCGAGATCGACATCAGCGCGGAACTCGTGCGGGATCTGCTGCGCGACCAGCACCCCGACCTGGCCGATCGTCCCTTGCGGCTCGGCGCTCGTGGCTGGGACAACCAGCTTTGGCGGCTCGGCGACGACCTCGCCGTCCGGTTGCCCTGGGCGACGCAGGACGCGGACGAGTTGCTGCTCAAGGAGCACACCTGGTTGCCCGCCCTCGCCCCGCGCCTTCCGCTGCCGGTTCCCGTCCCGCAGCGCCTCGGCGAGCCCTCCGCTCTGTTTCCGCGGCTTTGGATCGTCACCACCTGGGTGCCGGGAGAGCCCGCCGACCGCGCCCCCGTCACGCGCGGCGCGGCGGCGGCCGACGCCCTGGCCGCTTTCCTGACGGCTCTGCACCAACCCGCCCCGGAACAGGCGCCCGCCGGCCGCTTCGGCCGCGGAGCGCCGCTGGCCGACTGCTCTAAGGGGTTTGCCAAGCAGCTCGCCGAGGCCACCGAGATGGGGCTCATCCCCGACCCGGATGCCGTCCGCGCGGTCTGGGAAGACGCCGTCACCGCGCCTGATTGGTCAGGCCCGGCGCTTTGGCTCCACGGTGACCTGCATCCGGCCAACGTCCTCACCGCGGACGGGACCATCTGCGGAGTGATCGACTTCGGCGACCTGTTCGCGGGCGACCCGGCCTGCGACCTCGCCACCGCGTGGATTCTGCTGCCGGACGGCGCCGCCGACCGCTTCCACCGCGCCTACCGTCCGGCCCCGGACGCCGCGACCCTGCGCCGCGCCCGCGGATGGGCGGTGCTACGCGCCCTCAGCGGCATCCTCATCGGCGAAGCCGGCGTCCACGGCCGCCGAGGCGGCAAGGCCACGTGGGGCCCACCCGCCCACGCGGCACTGCGACGCCTCATCGCAACGGCCCCATCGCTGATCAATTGCGACCCCCAGCCATAGATGGCAGCTGGGGGAGACCTGGCCAGGGGTTCTCGAGGATTTCCCAGGTGCAGTTGGCGAGAAGGCCCTTTTCTCGGCCGGCTCCGGATACAAGAGCGTGCCTCCCCATGCTCATTGATCATGAAGCCACCAGTCCGACGAGACACCGCCCGGATCATCCTGGTCAGCAGCGACGACCGCGTCATGCTTTTCCGGCACCACCTTCCGGCCCCCTGGGCGCGGGAGGGTTGGCTTACCCCGGGAGGCGCCATAGAGCCAGGAGAGTCCCCAGCGGCAGGAGCAGCTCGCGAGCTACGGGAAGAGACCGGGCAGACGCTCAGCCCTGCCGCTGCTTCAACAGCCGTCGCTCTCAACTCCGGTGAGTGGTCGGCCAACGGCACGATGTTCACCACCGTGAACTGGTATTTCCTCTCCCGGACGGCCAGCGAGAATGTCGATCTCAGCAGCCAAGCCGACTACGAGCACAAGGGACTGCTCGAACACCGCTGGTGGACCATCGCCGACCTCGAACTCACTCGGGAGCTCGTCCTCCCACCTGGGCTGGCATGCCTACTCCGACAGCTCTTGCCGGGCCAACCGCCCGAGGAACCAGCGCTCCTGCCTTGGGCCTGAAAAACGAGACCGAGCATCACACCGAGCGCCCGGGCCAGGCTCACCCGCCAACAGCACCTGGGAACGCCAGCTTTGCCTGGGGGTCGCATCGATCGGCCTCTCCACACGCTCGAATGCCTTCGCGCCAGACCCCATCATGCTCGGCATGCTGGGGTCTACTTGCCATACGTGAAAGAAGAGATCATCGTCCTCTGAGCTGCTAAAAGGGTTCTACAACCCTAGATAACCATCGCGGATCCCGCGTTTCATCCCTGACCACGAACTCGACCTGGTGATGCCCGTCATCAACCAGATCACCTGCCCGTTCCAGCGGGCGGCCCTGCTGATCGCCCGCTGGTCCGGAGCCCGTCGCGACGAGATCCGGCACCTGCCGGTCGACTGCCTCGACCACTACCCGGACGGAACCCCGCGGCTGCGGCTGCCCGGCCGCAAGACCTACAAGGAGCGGATGGTCCCGCTCCACCAGGACGCCGCCGGCGCCCTCCAGACGCTTATCGAGCTGCGCCAGAACGGCCCGGAGCGTCCCTTCACCGACCCTCGCACCGGTGAGCAGGTCCGCTACCTGTTCATGAACCACGGCAAGCTGCTGTCGCTCTACTACCTGTTCAACACCCCGATCCAGCAAGCCTGCATCCAGGTCGGGCTGGTCGTCCCGGGCGGAAAGAAGAACGGCCCCGGCGTCCGGGGCACCATCTCCGCCCACCGCTTCCGGCACACGGTCGGCACCCAGCTCGCCGAGCGCGGCGCCAAGCTGCACACCATCATGAAGGTGCTCGGTCATTCCTCGGTCTCCATGGCACTCGTCTACGCCCAGATTAGCGACCAGGAGGTCCTGCGCGACTACAAGTCCGTCCTGGCCCCCGGCGCGGTCATCGCTGGCCCGGCCGCGCTCGACGTGAAGTCCGGTGTCCTGCCCGAGGAAGCGGTGCACTGGCTGAAGACCAACTTCTTCAAGACCGAACTCGAGCTCGGCCACTGCCTTCGCCTGCCAGCCGAGGGCCCATGCGAGTGCGACCTCTATCTGAGCTGCGCCAAGTTCGTCACGACCCCCGAGTACGTCCCACGGCTGCGGGCTCGCCTGCAGGTGGAACAGGAACTCGTTCAGGATGCCGATGAGCGCGGTTGGGCACGCGAGCTGAGCGTCACAGCGCCACCGCCCGCCGCCTGCAAGGTCTGCTCGCCGACCTCGGCGAATCCGCCGACGTCCGCGACGGCGACTCTCAGGGAGGATCGTGCAGCTCCACCGGCTGAGAGGGTGTCTTTGACCTCCCGGATCAGATCGGGTTAAAAGGCGCGCTCGCCCGCAGGTGCTGGTCTGGGGCGGATGCTCTCCGGGCTTGCCTGCGGGGCTAGGCATTCGCCCGGCGGAGGCGTTCGACTGCCTGTGCCCGCAGCGCATCGCCGCCCGCCGGAGGGCCACCGCACAGGGCCATCTCCCGGGCATTGTAGGCAGCCATCCACACGCTGGCCGCCCATGCGATCTCCAGCTCCACGGGCGTGAACACGCGCTCCCGAAAGTCCTGATAAGCCACCAGGAACGCCTCGGAGCTCTCAATCGGCGCCAGCGTCGGAGGCCCGGCGCTGGCGAACGACCCGCTCGCCGCTCCCACCAGCGCCGCCTCCGGCTGCCACGCCAGGCTGTCCCAGTCATGCACCGACCACACCTGCCGCCCCTGCCACCGCAGGTTCTGCGCCTCAAAATCGGCGTGGCCGAGCACGCACGGCAGACCAGCGGTCAGCAGTCGCCCCCGGGCCCGCTCAGCCGCCTCGACAATGTGCTCGGACACGACACTCTGGTCCAGATCGTCGAGGAAGTCCATCGCCGGCCACGTCCCAGAACCGGTCTCGTCCCAGCGCACCCAGGGCGGATTCGGCAACGGCGGCGTGACGATCACGTCGGCGAGTTCGGCCATCAGCCGAGCGAACACCTCCGCGCAACGCACGGCCATGTCCGGCGAGGCCCCGTGCAACACCTCGCCGCCGGGCCGGAACTCCTCAGCGTGCACGGCCAGCGCACCTACACCGACCACCGGCGTTAGCGGCCGGGCACACGGAAACCCGCGCTCGGCCAGCCGAGCCTGCGCCGCAACACACGACGCCGCCCGGCCGTCGTCGGCACGCCCCTTGACCACGACGTCCCGGCCACCGGCCAACCGCAGACCGAACACCATCGAGACCTGTTGCGACCGGAACAACACGTCGGCGGGTTCGCCGCCCAGATGGTCAAGACACCAAGCCGGCAACCAGTGCGGCAACTCGTCCAGGGGCACGCTCATGACTGTGCCAAAGACGGCGAACCCAGCGGAAGCGAGGGGTGCGAACACAGGTGCTGACACCAACGCTCCGCTTCGCCGGCATTACCGTCTCGCTGACGGCCCAGGCGCACCAGCGAGATCACTATGGGATTGGAAACACCTTCTGAACGAGCCGCACGAGTCCGTCGCGCGGTCCGCCGCCTGCTCGCCGCGCAGTCTGGCAGGCGGGCACCGAAGTGATGGCGATCGGTCGGTGTGAGCAGGCAGCAGCCCTTGACAGTGTCCACATAACCTCGGAGATCGCGTTCGGGATCTTCCGGCTGCTGGGGTTCCAGTTCTCCCCACGCCTGGCCGACGTCGGCAGCGCCTCCCTGTACCGGGCCGACCCCGCCGCCTTCTACGACCGCCTCGACCCGCTGATCAAGAGCCGCGTCAACCTCGGCCTCATCAACGATCACTGGGACGAACTGCTGCGGGTCGCGGGGTCGCTGCGCATTAACGCGGTCCGGCCGGCCGAGCTGTTCCGCTACTTCGCCGGCGGCGGCACCCCCACCCCGATCGGCCGCGCCCTGATGGAGCTCGGCAAACTCGACCGCTCCACCTACCTGGCCTCCTACTTCGACGACGAACTCCTACGCCGCCGCGTCAACACCCAGCTCAACCGCCAGCCGTTCGCCGTAGCGGGAGATCGGTGATTTGACCTTGCGGGTGCTGATTCGTGGGCGTCGTGGCGGGAGCAGCCTGGCCAGCACCCGGCGTCCGATCGTTCCGATGGGGTCGGGAGCTTCGGGCAGGACGCCTTCGGCTTGGATCACCAGGTCACGGGCAGCGTGGAAGGCGTTGGTGAACCCGCATCGATCGGGATCGGTTCCGGGGCGGGACTGCGCTGCGTCGACCATGACGGTGCGCAGCAGTTGGTGGAGCGTGAGCAGCGCCCACATCTCCTGCTCGACGCCGGCTGGGTCGCCCGACCTCAGCACGCGGCCGCGCAGGATCGTGTGCCGGAGCGCGTAGTAAGCCGATTCGTGTTCCCAGCGCTGGTGATACAAGGAGACCAGGGCGCCGGCCGGGTGGCGGCGGGCGTTGGTCAGCGTGGTGACCAGCCGGTAGGAGGCGTCGAAGACGGTGCCGTCAGCGCAGGTCACGGTGATCTGCTCGAGGCGGCGCGACCAGCGCAGCGTCGACGATCCGCACCGGGACCGAGCCGATCACCGACAGGTAGGAGCCGTCTGCCAGGCGGGACAGGACCGGGACGCGGCGGTTGCTGCGCAGGCGGCCCAGAATCTGGGCTCCGGTGCCCGTCACCGCGGCGAGGAAGTCGTTGCCATCGAATCCCTTGTCCCACAGCACGAGCATGTCCGGCCTCAGCAGGTGCAGCAGCCGCTTGGCGTAGGCGGTCTCGCCTGTGACGGTTGGCCCGAAGACCGCGCCGATCATCGCCCGGGTGCCGGTCTCCACCAGGGTCATCAGCTCCAGCTGGGGATAACCGCCATGGGCCAGCCGATCCAGCCAGGCCCGGTTGCGGCTGGTATCGGGGACCTTGAGCGAGCTGCAGCCGTCGAAGGAGACCGTCCGGTAGCAGCCGAACCGCACCCCGGGCGTCGTCGGCCGCGCCAGCGGGCCGCACAGCACCTCGAACAGCGCCCGCATCGGCGCACCGCCCACCCGACGGCGCAGATCGCGTAACGCTTTTGCGGTCGGTGAGACAACAGCGGGCAGCCCGGCCAGAGCGCCGGTCATCTTGTCCCAGACAAGCAGGTAGCCGACCTCCGGAAACAGGCACATCGCCAGCAGGAAATACACCCCGACCCGCGAGGGAAGCTCCCGGATCCGGCGCTGCACCCGGCCGGTCTCCGCCAGCACCGCATCCACCAACTCGAACGGCACGACCTGCGTGAGCTCTCCCAGATGCCCCGGTGCGAACACCCCCGCGGCCACCCGCACCACCCGGGAAATGACAGACTGATCCCGCAACGGCACTCCACTCCTCAGATGATCTTCGCCGAACATCTGATCTACAGGAGTCCCGTTGCCCGTCTCAGCCGATTGACAAGAACCAATCCCCTTAACTACCTGGCCTTGGGGGAGGTCCCGGCGAGGTGACGACGGACGAAGAGCATGCGCGTATCAAGCAGCTGGAAGCGGCCCTCGACCAGTGCTGGGACCTGCTGAGGCAGCGCCGCGCCCGGCGCAGCGCGGGCGAGGACCCCGAAGGCGCCGCCGTCCGCCCGGCGAGGTGGAGAACTACCGCCAATAAAATTCACTCGCCCTGGCCGCCGCGCCTGCGCTTGGCTGGCCGCATGAGGATCCAGCGCATCCACCCTGACCGGCACGAGGATCTGATCGCGGGCCTGCACGACGCGTACGTGGCGGCCAATTCCCACGACCCCGGCTCTCTCCTGTCCCTCCCCCTCTTCCGCCGCGAGGTCTGCACAGACCGGCCCGGTCAGTTGACGGAGGCGTGGGCCGTGGCAGAGGGCGGCAAGGTGGCCGGTGGCTACGGGCTGGCGCTGTCCCGGCTCGACAACACCCACATGGGGTGGCTGTTCCCGCTCGTGGTCCGGCCCGAGCGGCGCGAACGCGGTCTCGGCACGGAGCTGTTCGAGCACGCCCTGGACCGGTTGCGCGGGCACGGGAGGCGGCTGCTGCTCACGCAGACGCCCGCCACCGGCGTGGGCGCCCGCTTCGCTCGGGCCCGCGGCATGGCGGTCTCGCTCGTGGAGGCCCGCCGTACGCTCAACCTGCGTACGGCCGACTGAAGCGCGCTCGAGCGCATGGTCCCCCAGGTCGAGGGCTACTCCTTGGAACGGTGGATCGGCCCGGCCGGCCCCGAGCTGATGCCCGACATCGCCATCCTGATGAACGGCATGAACGACGCGCCGCGCGACGCCGACCTCGAGGACGCGGTCTTCAGCGTGGAACGCATATGCGACCGTGAAGAGGGCATCACCCCCAACGGCCTGACCTGCTACACCACGATGGCCCGCCGCGACTGCGACGGCGCCCCCGCCGGCTACACGCGCATCTACCTCCAGGCCGACCGTTCCGACGGCTGGGGCAACCAGGCGGTCACGATGGTGCTGGCCGAGCACCGCGGCCACCGGCTGGGCCTGCTGCTCAAGCTCACCAACCTGCTCTGGCTGCGCGAACGGGAGCCCCCCTGGAGTGGATCATCACCTGGAACGCCACCTCCAACGGCCCCATGCTCGCCATCAACGAGGCCATGGGATTCCAGCTCTTCGACGGGTGGAACGAGTGGCGGCTGGCGCTGTAGCCGTGGAAGACCCGTCGCGGGGGAAGATGGACTATGTGATCAAGAGGCGCGGGCGACACCGATGCGTATGGTCATCGGGAATTCGGCGTCAACGCGAGTTCGTCACCGTGCGGGTGAGGAAGTCGGTGACCGCCTTCTCGTAGCGGGCGGGGTCGGAGTTCCATGACTCGACGTGCTCCGCGTCTGGGAACTCCTCGTAGGTCACCGGCCAGTTCATCTTCTGGGCCGCCGCGACGAAGACGCGGTTCATCCGCAGCGGGGCCTGGGTGTCCTTCGCGCCGGCGAAGAGCAGGGTCGGCGGTTTGATGGCCGGTGGGTGGTTGATCAGGTCGAGCTCGTTCATGTCGACGCCGCTGCGCCACTGGATGATCTGGCTGGTCGCCCAGAGCACCGGAGCGGGCGCGCCCTTCTGCTGCCCGGTGAACGCGGCCACCATCGGCATGCTGATCAGCGGCGAGTCCAGCACCGTGGCGCTGACCAGGTTGGCCAGCTGTGAGCGGACGAGGAACTGACCGACGATCAGACCGCCCATCGATCCGCCGTACAGCACGACCCGCTTGGCTCCCTTTCTCTGCGCGTAGCGGACGGCCGCCTCCACGTCGCGGTACTCGGATTCGCCGTAGTGCATCAGACCATCGGAGGAGGCCGGGGCGCCTTCGTCGTTGCGGTACGTGATCGCGAGCACCGGCATACCGGCCCGGTGTAGAGCTGGGATGGCCATCAAGGCGTTGCGGCGCGCGTTCTGGCCGTGTACGGCGATCACCCACGTCGAATCGTGCTGCCCGGATGCCGGTATGTACCAAGCAGGGGCCGGGCCGAGCTCGGTTTGCACCGACACTTCCGAGTAGTTCAGTCCGAGAGAGCTCCTCGGGTCGCTGATCATCACGCCGGTCACGTTGACCGTGGTCCCGACCGAGGGTGCCGGGCCAGTGAGGATGGGGCGCTCCACCGAGCCTGCCGTCGTGGCGACGACATCGCCGACGGTCGCCTCCACGCCGTCCCACCTCATCCCGAACGTCCCTTGGCGGCGGGCGTACTTGCCGGGCGAGCCGATGACCACGTGCTTCGCCGCTCCGACCTGCTTGATCTCGCGCACGACGTCAGAGTGATCGGCGTGGGTGTAGAACTGGTGGTTCGGCTTGATGGCGACGTCGCTCACCCACCAGGCGAGCCAGCCGCAGCCGCCCAGCGCCAGTACCAGCAACATCGACACCGAGACGATGATCGTCCGCCGCAGGCGCCTCCTGCGTTTCCCTTTCTTGTGTTCGTGCGCGGTCTCATTCGCCGTGGAAGGCATTGCTCTTGCTCCTGACTTCTGGTGCTGCTTCATTGCGCGAGGCCGCGCAGTGTTCTTTTCACTGATCGATGGCACAGCGCGCGGAAGTCGGCCTCATCCAGCCCGATCCGGCCGACCAAATAGAGCTGGATCAGCCCTTGGACCAGCGCGGAGATGGTGAGCGCTGCCTCCACCACGTCGTCCGGACGCAGAAAGTCCTTGCGCATGCCGAGTTCGATGGCCTCCATCAGGCGCGGAAAGGCCGAGGATTGTCCGATGTGGAAGTCCTCGGGGAAACGCCGCGCGGACTCCCGCCGGTCGGCCATGACGTACGCGTACAGGTGCGGGGTGCCGAGGGCGAAATCCAGAAAGTCGTCGAGTAGGGCCAGGATCCTGGCTTGAGGGTCGGCGATCGCCACCCGGCTGGCCCATTCGCTGTCCAACTCCCGCAGGCACTCCTCGGCCACGGTGCGCAGGAGCACCTCGCGGTTGCTGAAGTGACGGTACGTGGCCATGGGGGTGATGCCGGCCTCCGCGGCGACTTTGCGCATGCTGACCGCCGCGGCCCCTTCGGCTACCAAGATCGCTCGTGCTGCTGCGGTGATGCGTGCCGCGGTATCCGCTCCTGCCATGTCTACAGCGTACACGTCCCTGTCTACGGCGTACACGTAACGCTGGAAACGCCAGAGGAAACAAGGGATCACCATGGCCGGATACGCCCAGATGAGATCGCTTCGACGAAGCGTTGACTCGGCCGAACGTTACCGTTAACGTATTCGCCAGAACGATCACAAGGGAGGTTCGCCATGAGTGAGCGTGCACTGCGCCGCCGTCGATTCCTGGGTACGGCCATGGCGGGAGCGGCCGGCGCCTTCGCCCTCGGCGGCGTGGGGGATGCCGCCGAGTCGCTTGATTGGCCCACGCACGGGGATGCACCGCCCGTACTCCCGGCTCCCCCGGCCGGATTCACCTGGACGCTGGATCCCGCGAAGAGCGACGACTTTCGCGGTGACGCGCTGGACACCGACAAGTGGTCCACGGAGCACTGGATCGAGATCAACAACAACATCGTCGCGTTCAAGCCGGACAACGCCACCGTGCACAGGGACAAGCTTCACATCTGGCTCAAGAAAGAGCCGTACAAAGGTGTCAATTACACCGGCGGTTACGTCAGGTCAAAGTTCTACATGGCCGAGGACACCTACATCGAGGTCCGCGCGAGAATGATCCCGCACGTCGCGAACGTCAACTCGGCGATCTGGATGTATGACGTGCCCGATCCCGCCTTGAACCCGAACGTGGAAATCGACATGCACGAGTATCTGCGTCCCCTGGACAAGCCGAACGAAGTGCACAACAGCTTCCACCTGTGGTACAAGAAAGCCGGATCGCAGCCCGGGCCTCCCGCAGACTCGCACACGTCCCTGGCCAACGTCGACTGGCTCCACCGATCGAACCTGGACGCGGGCTACCACGTCTATGGGCTGGAGCGGAGAAAGAAGGGCACCGGGTCGGGCCGCCCGGGCGGGTTCGTCAGGTTCTACCTCGACGGTGTGCCCCACTGGACCTACGGCGCGACGTTCGTACCCGAGTTGGTGACCCAGCCGCGGCCCCTGATCTTCAACGTGAACGGAAACGCCGGCATACCGGTGGACTCACACCTGCCGGCCAGCATGCAGGTCGACTGGGTGCGCGTATACAACCTGACCGAGCAATAGACCGTTCCTAAGGACTGAGCATGAGTTGCAGATGCTCAGCCGAACGCTCCGAACGGTGTTGAGCGTTCTGGTCGCCCGCGTTCTGGCCGCGTCCGGGCGGCGCGAATCGTGTCCGTGGTCCGGCGATGCGGGGGCGGGGTTTCTCACGCCCGCGGGTGCCCGTTCGGGCCTGGGCGGTCCGATGCCCCTGTTCATCGCTCTGCTGAGCAGGGGGCGGTGCCGTCCGTCGCCGGATCGAGTGCCCGAGGGCGCGTCTGCCGATCGCCACGGCGGCCGCGTCGTGGCGGGTGGTCGTCCGTTTCTTGCCGGTGAGGGGCTTTTGCCAGTGTTGGGCGCCCTACTGGGAGGTGTAGGCCGGGTCGGCGGCGATGATGGCGATACCGGTGGCATCGGCCATCGCGGTCAGCCGGGCGCGGAGCCTGCCGGTGAGCATGCCGGAGAGCTGGCGGAAGCGTTTGCGGCGGC
Organism: Nonomuraea diastatica; assembly: GCF_004349015.1. Taxonomy (NCBI): domain Bacteria; kingdom Bacillati; phylum Actinomycetota; class Actinomycetes; order Streptosporangiales; family Streptosporangiaceae; genus Nonomuraea; species Nonomuraea diastatica. The sequence goes on along the minus strand of NZ_SMKP01000104.1, from coordinate 17,000 downwards.
CGTGTTTCTCCCGGGTTTTCTCGGCGGTGAAGTCGAGGTCTTCGATGGCGATCGCTTTCACGCCGCACGTTCGGGCCCAGTGCAGCAGCCGGGTCAGCGCGTGGCGGACCTGGGCGTCGCGGTGGTCGGCGTTCCCGCTCAGGTCGTAGGGAAGCGGCGGGGATTGCCGATCGGGTTACCGTGGCTGTCCAGGCGCCAGGCGGCCAGGTGGTCGGCGTCGGTGTCCACGGCGATCACCCCGTGGGCGAGCGCAGCCGACATCGGCACAGTAGGGGCCGGTAGGGTCTGCCAGGAGGCGGTGATGTACCAGCGGCCGCGATCGGGGTCAAGGTGGATGCGGTAGGCGACGGCCCGATCGGCCGCGATCCGATCGGCCCATTCGGTGCCCCGGTGCGCGAAGGCCACCCGGCACGCCAGGGTGTAGCGGCCGTAGGGTGCGTTGGCCAGATGCACCAGCGGGGCGGGCAGCCGGATCGACACCTCCCCATCGGAGGTGATGCGGATGGTCTCGTTGCCGTACCGCTTGCCGGACTCGCCGTCCGCGGCCAGGAACCAGCGTGCGGCCTCCCAGCGTGATCGCCATTCGCTCTCGGTCAGGCCGGCGGCGTCCAGATAGTGCCGGAACTCAAGGCACTTCATGCACCCTTATGCACACTCAAACCCCAGCAGCTCCTACCCTCTCTTCAAGACTGAGGGCCGGGGGCGCGATAACGCCCCCGGCCCTCAGTCTGGCGCGGATGTCCCGCTCGCTCGGTGCCGACGACTCCTGCCCACCGGCAGACGTCGATGAGGCCGCAGCACGGTTCCGGTCGCTGACGAACGGAAAGCGACTGCTGATCGTGCTCGACAACGCCCTGGACACCACACAGGTACGGCCGTTACTGCCTGCCGACCCCGGCTGCGGCGTGCTGATAACCAGCCGCAGGATGCCCGCGTCCCTCGATGGTACCCACCAGGAGTTCCTCGACGTGCTCCCGGACAGCGACGCGATCGCCCTGCTGACGCGTCTCGTCGGCGCCGAGCGCACCGGCGCCGAGGCGCGGGCCACAGCCGACGTGGTACGGCTGTGCGGCCGGTTACCGCTGGCCATCTCCCTGGCCGCGGCCAGGGAGAACAGCCATCCCGGTTGGTCCGTGCACACCATGGCCGAACGCCTCGTCGTGGAGGAGCGGCGGCTGTCGGAGCTGCGATCCGATGACAGGGGCGTCAGGGCCGGCTTCGCCGTCGGCTACCACGGTCTTGATCACGACCACCGGCACCTGTTCCGTCTCATCGCTCTGCTGGACAGGAGCGACATCGATGCGCCCGTCGCCGCCGCCCTCGCCGACGTTCCCCAGTGGCGAGCCGAGGCCCTTCTCGAAGAACTCTGCGCGGCCCGGCTCACCGAGTCACACGCCCCCGGCCGTCACCGGATGCACGACCTGCTCCGCCTTTTCGCCAGGGAACGCGCCCTGGAAGAAGACACCGAGGCGGAGCGTCGCCAAGCCGTACGGCGTGGCCTGCACTGTTACCTCGCCACTGCGCGGGCCACCGCGCGTCTGGCCAACTCGCGTTATCCGTGGCGTCTGGAGATCGGCCCGGCCGTGGCGGACCACCGAGGGCTTCGGTTCACCGACCTCCACAGCGTCCATGCCTGGATCGACGCCGAGGCCGGCAACCTTCCCGGATCGTCGGCCAGGCGAGCACAACCGGGGACGACGGGTTCACGCTGACGGTCGCGCTGGCCGCCGCCCTGTACTCCGTGCTGACCGTGCGGGGCCGCTGGACGGAGGTATGGATGATCGGTGAGCGGGCGGTCAACGCCGCGACCAGCACCGGCCATTCGCTCCACCAGGCGGTCGCCCACCAGATGCTCGGCGACGCGAATTCCAATCTGGGTCTGCAGACCGAGGCGATCGCGCATATGTGCCAGGCTCTCCTCGCCTTCCGATCGCTTGGCGACACGCGTTCGGAGTCGGCTCAGCTGGGCAGGATCGCGATCGCCTACGCGCGGTCGCACCGATTCGAGGAAGCCATCGACCGCTTCCACGAGGCCCTCGCGCTCGATCGAGGGCGAGGTGACCGGATGGGCGAGGGAATGAACCTCACCAACCTGGGGGTCGTGTTCCAGCGCGCGAAGCGGCTCAGCGAGGCGATCACCGCACACACCGAGGCGCTCGCCATCGCCGAGGAGGTCGGCGATCTCGGCAGGAAGGCGATCGCGCTGGGCAACCTCGCCGAAGCGCTCCGTCTCGCGGGACACACCTAGTGGGCGCTCACGCGCTTCCAGCAGGCCCTGCGGGTGACCCACGAGCTTGGCAACCTGGGCGCCTACGACGAGGCGGAAGTCAAATGGGGTCTCGGACGCGCCTGTGCCAACCTCGGCAAGACCGAGGAGGCCCGCTCCTGGTGGCGCGAATCGGCCGCCATTCTGCACAACCTCTCGCTGATCAGCGTGGCGGAGAAGCTGGATATCGAGACCAGCGTGGCCCCGCGGACGCCCGAGATCATCCTCCGAAATATGTGAGCACGCCCACGTCAAAGCGGGAGAAGAGGCGAGGCCCGCGTGGCAGGACGGTGAATCAGCTCACCGGCCGAAGGCGCGGAGGGCCGCCCGGGTGGCAAGCAGGGCTGGGCCACTGTAGGCGAAGAACGGCAGCGCGGCCGGCAAGACGACGGCCATACCCACCACCAGCAGCGCCTGGGCCACCAGCAGCGCCAGGGTGATCACGGGCTGCCGCCACGCCACCAGCACGGTCGTCCGCCACGCGGCGACCGGTCCCAGGCGGACGTGGCAGAGCACCGCCGGCAGGTACGAGAGCGTGGCGAGATAGGCCGCAGAGAGGATCGCCAGGGACACCGCCGCCGCCCGGAACTCGAGCGCCGCCTGGCTCGCCACCGTCACGAGGTAGAAGCCGAGTACGAAGACGGTGGCGAGCGGTACGCCCAGACCGAGCTGAGCAGGCAGGAACCAGGCGCGCCACTGTCGCCAGAAGCCATGCCAGGGCCGTGGCCGGTTCCCGCGGCAGTACTCCAGCAGCAGCCAGGACGCCGCGACCGTAGCGGGGGCCAGGCCGGCGATCACCAGCCCGGCCAGCACCCCCGCGATCCACAGGAGGTTGACCACCGCGAGCCGGTAGGCCCAGTCGAGCACCTGGTACAGCCGCCCGAACCGGCCGACGATCTCGATTTCGCCCGCCATTACAACCCGCGACGGCAGAGTGAGGAGTCTACGGCGGCGAAGTCGATCTCATGAACATAATCCTCCGCGTCGTCCGCGGGCGCGTAGCCGATCTCGCGGCGAGCCGTGTCGAGGTCCCGCCGGCCGCGGGTGTTGGCCGAGACGCCGTAGTAGACGCCGAACCTCTGGTCGCTGCGGAGCGCCGCCGCGACGAGCCTGCCCAGGTCGCCGGGGCTCAGCCACTCGACCAGGGCGCGAGGCAGGTGCGGGCGTGGCCGGGTCCAGCCCAGACGCAGGCAGGTGACGGCGATGTCGTACGCGTCGGCGTAGTGGCTCCCGATGGCCTCCACCGCCGCCTTGCTCGCGCCGTACATACAGCATGGGCGGGGCGGCCACGACGTTCGCACCGGCACGATGCCGTCCAGATCGTAGCCGCCGGAGGCGTGGATGGAACTGGCGTAGACGAAGGTGGCCACTCCGGCGCGCCTGGCCGCCTCGAACATCGTGACGGACAGGTCGACATTGACCGTTCGCAGGATGTCCCAGGACGCGTCGGGCGACGCGTGCCCCGCCAGGTGGACGATCGCGTCGGCCTCCGACACGGCCTCGGTGGCGAACTCGGGGTCGGCGAGATCGCCCACCAGGACGTCCTCGCCCGGCCTGCAGTCGACGAGTCGCAGGTCGAATGACCCTCCGAGGCCGGCGCGCAGCAGCGTGGCGACGCGCCCCGAGCCTCCGGTGACGACGACGCACGGCCTGCGGCCCTCTTGGCGGTCGCCCATGCGTACCCCCTCTCAGCCTTTGACGGCGCCGGCGAGGCCGGAGACGAAGAAGCGCTGGAGCCAGAGGAACACCACGATGATCGGCAGGATGGTCAGTACGGCCGCCGCGGCCAGGCCGGTCCAGTCGGTGCTGAACTCGCCGAAGAACGCGTAGATGCCGACGCCGAGAGTGCGCAGCTCCGGATTGGTGAGGGTGAACACCAGCGGGACCAGGAAGGCGTTCCACGAGGATATGAAGTTGAAGATGGCCACGGTGCCGATGACGGGCTTGGCGAGCGGCAGCATGATGCGCGCGTAGATGCGGGGATGGCCGGCACCGTCGATCAGCGCGGCCTCTTCGAGCTCGTTCGGGATCCCTGCGAAGAAGCCCATGAACAGCAGGATCGCGACCACATGGGCGGGCCCGGCTTCAGCGAGGATCACCCCGGCCAGGCTGTTGTCCAGTCCGAGGGCGTCGACCACGAGGAAGATCGGGATGATGGTGGAGACCTTGGGGATGAACATGGTCGCCACCAGCAATACCACGAGGACCTTCTTGCCGGGCAGGTGGCCGCGGCCGAGGCCGTAGCCGGCCAGTGACGAGATCACGATGACCGAGAGCACCACGGTGAAGGTCACGATGACGCTGTTGAGCATGTATTGGCCGAAGCTGGCCGCGTCCCAGGCGCGCGCGAAGTTGTCCAGATTGACCTGGTCGGGGAGGAGATCGAGGCCGCCGAGAAACATCTCCGACTGGCTCTTGAACGCGGCCGAGACCATCCACAGGAACGGGTAGATCCAGATCGCGGCGAGCGGGATCAGCGCGAGGTGAAGGGCCCATCGCCCCAGCCGCCGCCTTGGGCGGGGGCCGGGGCTCCCCGCTGGGGCGCTGCCTTGGGACGGCGCGCCGGCTCCGGTGCGGAGCTTGTCGTTGGTTCTGGTGGCGGCCATCGCGGCGGTCACCTCCTCGGTATCGGCCCGTGCGGGGCCGTGGGTCCGGTCGTGGTTCATCGGCTGTCTCTGACGCGACGGGAGATGAGGTACTGAAGGGCGGCGGCCAGCGCCACCACGACGCCGAACATCAGCGCGATCGCGGAGGCGAAGCCGTAACGCGGGGCGAACTGCGCGGGATCGAACGCGGTGCGGTAGATGTAGGTCTGCACGATCTCGGAGGCACCGCCCGGCCCGCCGGCGGTCATGGTCTGCACGATGTCGAAGGCGTTGAAGCTCTGGATGGTGGTCAGCAGCACGATGACGACCCCTAGCGGAATCAGCGTCGGCACCGTCACATGCCGGAAAGACGCCCACCGGGACGCGCCGTCCACCTTGGCCGCCTCCAGCAGCTCGCGCGGCACGGTCTGCAACGCGGCGAGCCAGTAGACCAGGGTGACCCCGAACACCTTCCACAGGTCCACGGCGATCACCGTGGGCAGGGCCAGGCTCTCCGAGCCGAGAAAGTTGATCGGCTCGTCCACCACGCCCGGCTCGGTCAGGGCCGCGTTCACCGGTCCGTCCACAGGGGACAGCAAGATCAGGAAGACCACGCCGACCACCGCCGTCGTCGACACCACGGGCAGGAAGAACAGCATCCTGTACACGTTGCGCCCGCCCAACGCCCGGTTGTTCAGCACCATCGCCAGCCCGAGGGCCAGCGGGAGCTGGATGAGCAGGGCGGCGGCGGTGAAGGCGAAGGTGTTGCGGAACGACTGCCCGAACGCCGGATCGCCGATCGCCTCGACGTAGTTGTCCCACCCGACGAAGTCGGTGAGCGGGCCGAACCCGTCCCAGTTGTAGAACGAGTAGAAAACCGTCGCCACGATCGGCCACAGCTCGAACACCAGGAACAGCGCGAGCATCGGGACGAGGAAGGCGTAGTGCCATCGGTGCTTCCTGATCCGCGCCCACAGGCCGCCCTCCGCCAGTGCCGCATGCCTGGGGGATGCGACGCCTAGCACGCCCACGATCTATCTCCTTTCTCGTTGGTGTTCCCGCTCTTCCCGCCGGTGGCATCCACCCTGGATTTTCGAGTGGCCTGGCTCCAGAGGCGGAGATCCCTGGGTCAGGGACGCGGTATGCGGGTCACGCGCAGTTCGTGCGAGCCGTCGGCACGGGTCATCTCGTAGTACAGCCACCACTCCTCGCCCACGGGAACGACGTCCATGTAGCGGATAGAGCCGGTGTTCGTGCCCGAGGTCACCCACGGTCCTGCGGGTGTCAGACGCTGCCAGTCGATCAGGTTGAATGAAAGCGCCAGGCCGGTGCGCTCCTCGTAGTTCTCCGCAGGGCCGGAGGATCCGTCGTAGAAACCCAGGTAGCCGCCGCCGGGCAGCGCCGCGAAGGAGTTGAGCCTGGCCTGGTACCGATCCCACCCGTGGCCGGTCTCCAGCACGGGGCCGCGCCAGTCGAATGTGCGGCCGTCGAGGCCGACCGCCAGACCGGTGGGGCAACTCGTGCCGCCGACGTTGTAGATGTCGCCGGTGGAGTGGGCCCGCGCGCGTGCGGCCTCGTCGAGTCCCGCGTCGGCGGCGAAGCTGGCGAACAGGTAGATCGCCGGGCCGATCCGCACCGCGTACGGGTCCTTGACCCCCTCTGTGCCGGTGCTCGCGGCGGTCAGCACCGGCTCCGCCGTGGCGACGTCGAAGGCGGCGTCGCCGCCCGCGCGGCACACGTCGACGCGCCAGCGCGAGTCGGCCGGATCCACGTAGCTGAGGTAGAGCAGGTATCCATCGCCGTCGGGCAGCAGGCAGAACCTCTCCATGGAGGAGGTCTTCAGCTCCTCCTTCTCCACCGCCCAGATGTCGGTGAAGGAGAGTCCGTCGGCGCTCTCCGCGATGGCGCAACGCCAGCCGCGTTCCCTGGCGTCGCCGCGTGGCCGCCGCTGCCGATAGGTCATCAGAAAGCGCCCGCGCTCGGGCTCGTACAGGACGCCTGGGCAGCCTGTCCAGTAGCCGGCGCCTGTGGCCTCAGGGGGCATCACGAGCAGCCCCTGCTCGGGGTCGAACGCGTCGACCCGGCCGAAGGTACGGTGTGTCATGCGGTAAGTCGCCTTTCGGGTCTGCGTGCGTGGGCCGATAATCGAATGTCAGCGGGTGGTGTAATCCTTCATCGGATCCCAGTCGGCGAACGTGAAGGTCCCGCGATCGATGTCGCCCCCCTTGTCCTGGACCTTCTTCAGTTCCTCGGCGAAGACCCCGTCGAGCTTCGCGTCGAGTTCGGCCGCCGCGGCCTTGTAGTCGATCTTTCCGTTGATCGCGTCGAAGAAGATCTCCGCCTGGGTCGGCTTGGGGGAGTTCTGTGCGATCCCGGCCAGCACCGTGATCGCACCTGAGCTCCGGGTGAGCGGGTTCGGGGCCAGCCGCTGGGTCTCCCGGGCGAGCTCGAGCAGGCGCCGGTCGTCCTGGCTGAGCCGGTCGGCGTACTTGTCGGCCAGTGCGGTCGGTATCTTGCTCATTTCGTAGTAGGCGCGTTGCGGTTCCAGCCCGGCGAGGAACGCGAGCACCCGCGCGGCGGCCGCCGCGTTGGCCGAGCCCTTGCTGATCCCCCAGTACGGCTGGATGCTCCCCGGGTTCTTCGCGGCGCCGATGGCGCCGTAGCCCTTGCGCCCGGAGTCGGGCACGGGCAGCGGAGCGTATCCGAGCTCGATGTCCGGCTTGAGCTTGCGGATCTCTCCCGACCACCAGGAGGGGATCACCGCCATCGCGATCCTGCCCGACGCGAACTGCTGGAAGAACTGCGGAGGCTTGAGGTTCTCCCACCCGACGGGCATCACCTTGCGCGCGACCAGGTCCCGCAGCAGGGCAACGGCCTCGACGAACGAAGGATGGCCCGCGCCCGGCTCACCGGTCTGGTAGTTGATGGGCGTGCCCGAGGGGTCGGTCATCTGCGGGCCCGCGGTGTTCTGCAGGGCGTACACGGTCACCCCCAGCGGCTCGGGGATCTGGCCCACCAGCCCGAAGCCGAACACCTCGCCCTTGGAATCGCGGGTGATCTTCTCCGCCGCCTCACGCAACTCGCTCCAGGTCGCAGGCGGCGTGCCGACGCCGTACTTGTCCATCAGCGCGGCGTTGTACATCAGCGGGCGGCAGGCCCCCCACGGCCGGTGGGTCAGCGACGGCATGCCATACAGTTCCTCTCCCACGTGCAGGCCGCTGGTCGTCGCGTCGCGGGCCTGCGCGGGATAGTCGCGTTCCAGGGTGGTGATGATCTCGGGGAAGCCGTCGAGCGGCTGGATCCAGCCCTTCAGAACGGCCGCGGGCATCTCCGCCGGCTGCTTCACCAGGCGGAAGACGTCAGGCCTGTCATCGCCCTGGAAGAGGAGCTGGATGGAGTTGGCATACTGCTGGTCCGGATAGAAACGGGTGCGCACCTGGATGCCGGTCTGCTCGGTGAACCTGCCCAGCCATTCCGTCAGGAATTTCTGGTCCTGTTGGGTCGCGATGGTGGTGGCGAGGGTCACGGCGGCGGAGCCCCGCTCGGCGGGGTTCCGGCCACCGCAGGCCGCTAGGACGGGAACCGCCGCCGCCGCGCCGAGCAGCCCCAGCGCACCGCGGCGGGAGAGTACTGTTTCCGATGAGACGCTTGTCAACATCTCTTGCACCTTTCAACTGCCGACCGCGCCGACGAGGCCGGTCGCTGATCACATGGGATGGGGCGTACCGCTCCGGTCGGACCGGCCGGGCAGGTCGTCCTGGGCGTCGATGAGCCGGGAGGCACGCGGCGGCACGGGGATGGGGCCGTCGAGGAGCGGATCGCCGGTCTCCCTCATCCACCGCAGCAGCCGGTCGTCGAGGGAGGCCACGGTCTCGGCCATCGCGTGCTCAGCGGCGATGTTCTGCTGCTCCCACGGGTCGTTGCGCAGGTCGTAGAGCTCGACCGGAGGCCGGGGGGCGAGGTGTCCATCGCCGAACCCGCGCCGGGACGGCGACTCCTCGATGTCCTTGGCCAGGACCAGGGCGGGGCCGTCGGTGAAGTTCCGGATGTACTTGTATTCAGAGGTACGGACCGCCCGTATCGGGTCATAGCGGTCGTGGAAGCTCTTTTCAAAAAAGAGCGTACGGTCCCGAGGACCGGCCGCGCCACGCAGCTCGGGGACAATGCTGCGGCCCTCGTGGCCGGGGCCTGCCGAGCCTTCGGCTATCTCCAGCAAGGTCGGCAGGATGTCCAGATGGCTCACCGCCTGGCCACGCCTGCCGGGAGGCACTTCCCAAGCAGCGGGCGGACGGACGATGAGCGCGACCTCCACGCCCGGGTCGTAGAGCGTGCCCTTCGCCCGGGGCAGCGCCGCGCCGTGGTCGGTGGTGAACACCACAGCGGTGCGGTCCGGGTCGCAGTGCCGGTCGATCGCGTCGATCACATGCCCGACGGCGGCGTCGAGCTGCCGGATCGCGCCGTAGAACGCGGCGAGATCCTCTCGCGTGTGAGCGTTGTCCGGCAGGTACGGCGGGACTTCGACGGCGGCGGGGTCGGCGTGGGTGTAGTCCTCGGCCGGCCAGGGGCGGTGCACCTCCCACATCCCGACGGTGAGGAGAAACGGCCGGGACCGTTCTCGACGATTTCGCAGCCATGCCTCCGTCTCCCTGGCGACGGGTCATGCCCTGGGCAGGAATCCCGCGCCGAGCACCTCGTCGAACCCGAGGACCATGGAGTTCGGATGCTCGTGCTGCAGGCCGATCAGCGCGGTGTCGTATCCGAGACCGGACATCAGCTCGGGCATGGTGGCGACGCTGCGCCGGTAGCGCCATCCGGCGTGGGCGAGTCCCATCAACCCGTTGACGTGCGGGGAAAGCCCGGTGAACAGCGACGAGCGGGCGGGCGTGCAGAGCGGGGCGGTCGCGAAGGCGTTGTCGAAGACGACCGACCGCTCCGCCAGCGCGTGCAGGCTGGGGCTGGGGATGGCCGGAGCACCGTAGCACGACAGGAACCTGCCGAGGTCGTGACAGTGGATCAGGACAACATCCGGCGGTCGCTCCACGGTCCGTTGACTCCTATCCGCGCGGCTCCCACGGGATCGGCGCGCGTTCGATGATCGATTGTGACGCGCTGCGGCTGCGCGTCGCGGCCTCCGTCGGGCCGCTTTACGTTAACGGTAACGTACAGGCTGTGTCAGGGGAAGGTCCAGGCGGAACTCAGCCGCCACACGCTCTTAGGGACCGGCCGTCAGCTCGTCGGCGGGAGCTCCCCGGACCCTCTCGGGACGAGATGTGCGGGAACGACCACCCGGGCGGGGCGCTCGCGCTCGCCGACACCGGCGAGCTGGGAAAGCAGCATCTCCGCCGCGTGCCTGCCCATCGCGGGAAGATCCTGGGTCACCACCGTGATCGGCGGGTCGACCAGCGAGGCGGCCTCGAAGTCGTCGAAGGCGATCAGCGCGACCGGGCGGCCGTGCGCCCGGATCGCGCCGAGAATGCCCCTGGTGAGCAGGTAGTTGGTACTGAAGATGGCGGTGGCCGGGTCGTCCTGTTCCAGCAGGGACCGCGCGGCCTCCTGGCCGAACTCCGGGGTGATCGGCCCGATGCGGATCAAGCTGGGATCGTCCCCGACGCCCTCGCGAGCCAGTGTCTCCTTGTAGCCCGCGAGCCGCTCGGCCGCGGGGAACATGTCCAGGCTCGTCACGATCCCGATGCGGCGGTGGCCGTGCCGCAGCAGGTGCTCCACCGCGTCGCGGGTGCCGCCCCGGTTGTCGACGAGGACGGTGGACGCCTCGACACCGACGGGCGGGCTGCCGAGGAAGATGACCGGGCGGCCGCTGTCGAGCTCGGGCTTGAGGTATCGGTGGTCGGCGTCTTCCGAGAACAGCAGGATTCCGTCGAAACCCCGCTCGATGAAGGCCCCGACCAGGGCACGTTCCTGGTCGACGTCGCGGTCTGAGCTCCCGGTGACCACGATGAGCCCCTCGTCGCGCACGAGCTCGTCCACCTCGACGGTGAGCGCGGTGAACAGCGGCGTGTAGGGATAGGGCACGACCATGCCGAGGAGCGACATTCCCCGCCGCCTGCGCAGGGTTGTCGCGAGCTTGTTGGGCCGGAAGCCCAGGGCCTTGACGACCTCCTCGATCCGCCGCGCGGTCTCGGGGCCGACACCTGGTTGCCCGTTCAGCACCCGGGACACGGACATGGCGCTCACGCCCGCCGCTCTCGCCACGTCCCGCACGGTCGGGCGGCGCTCAGCCATGGTCGGATCCTTCTCCTTCACGGGGTACGGCAGCTCCGGGCGCTCCGCCCATCTTCTCGCGGAGACGAGCCCGAGTCGTGGATCAGTTATCGATAACTCTAGGCGAAGCGTTGACAGCGAAAGCGCCCACCACGACGATAGACCGACCGTTAACGGTAACGTTGCTCGATCAGGCGCGCTTCCGGTGGTGGCGCACGCCCTGCTCCCCGCGCCTGGGAGAGCTCGCGGGAGACCACGGACTCGGCGCCGGCGAACGCATGCGGGTGTCCCGCCATCGCCCGCCATCTCCAGTCCTGGCGGCAGACACCCACACACAGGAGGCGGATGATGAACACGAGCGGGCCGGCCGGACTGCCCAGGCGCAGGTTCCTCGGCACGGCGATGGCCGGCGGCGTGGGCGCCTGGGGGCTCACGTCCCTTGGTGCTCCCGGCACGGCGCGGGCGGCGCGGGCGGCGCGGGCGCTCGAGGATCCTGTGGCCGAGCTGCGGTCGAAGTTCTTCACCGGGCCGGTGACCGAGCGTGTCGACCTGGACACCCTCGACCCTGCGCGCCGCCCGGACAGCTCGCAGCTCGGCACCATCGGCCACTTCCAGTTCGTCGACCGGTATCCATGGATGACGCCGGACAACCTGCTCCCGTTCGCGGTGGCCGCCGGGATCAAGTGGGTGCGCACCGGATTCCGCCACGAGGACTGGGGCTGGAGCGCCGGCAAGCCGGGCGCGATGCTGAAGAGCTGGGTGGACGCCGATCTCAAAGCGGGTATCAAGCCGCTGTTCACCATGAGCAACCGCGTCAACCTCGGCACCCCCAAAGAGGTCTCGGGATGGGTCGACATGGTGCGCGCGGCGATCGGCGAGTGGGGCGAGAACGTCGGCGCGTTCATGCTCGACAATGAGCCCAACAACTCCAGCGAGTGGAAGACGCGCTACGGTGGCGAGTATTGGGGCGGTCCCTGGCTCGACGTTTACACACGGATCGCCGAGCAGTGTTGCGAGCAGGTCAAGGCGGAGTTCCCGAACGCCTTCCTGGTCAACGGGATCCAGGTGGAGAGCCAGGCGATGGGCCAGCTCAAGCGGTCGTCGCCGGGCATCGACGCGCTCTGCATGCACCACTACACCTACAAGCACGGGCTGCCGCCGGAATACACCCCGCGTACCGGAGACGCCAATTTCCGCGACTTCGTCACCTCCCACGCCGAGTTCGAGCGGGTCATGAGCGACTACCTCCGCCAGGGCAGGATGCTGCTCGGCAGGCCCGGCCTGCAGATCTGGATGACCGAGATAGGCCTTCCCTCGCTGTCCCTGCGCGAGTTCCCCTCCGACACGCTGGAGCCGATGAGCGAGACGCAACAGGCCAAGACCATCGCCAGGATGCTGGTCCTGGGCCTGCTCACCGCCACCAAGACGTTCCTCTACACCCTCGCCGACCAGGGGCACAACGCGGCGCGGGACGGCGACACCTTCGGCGTCGTGACCGACGACCTGCGGCCCAAGCAGGGCTTCTTCGTGCTCGGCAGGATCAGCGCGCTCACCGGCGGGCGGGCGACGCCCGATCCGGAGTTCCTGGCCATCGCCACCAGACTGGAGGGCGCCCTCCCCGGCTATGTCAAGCGGGTCGGCACCGCGCTGGTCAAGGAGGAGCTGCGGGCCGAACGCCTGGTCACCGCGGACGGGCGTGCCCTGGTCGCGGTATGGTCGACAGCGCCGCCGCGCGAGAGCTTCGCGCCGCGCCGCGCCACGTTCGCGGTGAACAAGACGCTCGGCAAACGACCGGTGCTCGTCGACCCGATGACCGGCCGCTCCCGCTTCCTCGTGACCCGCCCAGGACCCGGCGGCGCCGAGCGGTTCGACCTCGACGTGCGCGACTATCCGCAGTTCATCCTCGCCGAGAAATGACCAACGACCATGAAGATCACTGGAATAGAGGCCATCGCCGCGACGGGACGCCGCACCTATGTCTTCGTCGTGATCGATACCGACGAGGGGATCACCGGTGTCGGCGAGTGCGGCCTGCCGGACGAGCGCGCCGCGATGTTCGGGACCGTCGAGACGGTGAAGGAACTCCTCGTCGGACAGGACCCATTCCGCTCGGCGCACCTGTGGCAAGTGCTTGCGCGCGGCCTCTACTTCCCCGCGCGCAGGGAGCTGTCAGCGGTGATCTCGGCCGTCGACATGGCGCTGTGGGACATCAAGGGCAAGGCGCTCGGAGTTCCCGTCTACGAGCTGCTCGGCGGTAGGGCACGTGACCGGGTGCCGTGCTACGTCCACGTGCGCGGCGGCACGGAGGACACCGCGCGGGTGGTGGAGTCGGCGGTCGCCGCCGTCGAGGCGGGCTGGCGGCACCTGCGCTGGGGGCTGCCCGCCCAGGGCGACATCCTCCAGCCCCGCAGAGCCGTCCGCGTCGCCGTCGAGCAGTTCGCCGCGCTGCGTGAGGCGGTCGGCCCCGACGTCGAGATCGCGCTCGACGTTCACACGCGGCTCGCACCCGCGGAGGCCGTCATGCTCTGCCGCGAGCTGGAAGCCATGCGGCCGCTGTTCATCGAGGATCCGATCCGCGCGGAGAACCCCAGGTCGATGGAGATGGTACGGCTGCGCACCACCGTACCCCTGGCCGCCGGCGAGCAGTTCGGCTCGAAATGGGAGTTCCGCGAGCTGGTGGAGAACGAGTGGATCGACTACGCCAGGATCGATCTCGCGATCGTGGGCGGGTTCACCGAGGCGATGAAGGTCGCCGGCTGGTGCGAGACCCACTACATCGACGTGGTGCCGCACAACCCGTACGGGCCGGTCGCCAACGCGGCGGCGCTCCACTTCAGCCTGGCCTGCCCCAATCTGCTGGTGCTCGAACAGCCGGTGATGCCGGGCAGCGACCTCCTCGACATCGTTCCCGGGCAGCCGCGGTGGGTCGACGGGTGCCTGCTCCCGGGCGATGCCCCCGGGCTCGGGATCACCTTGGACCGGGAGGCGGCGCGCCGTACCGCCGCGGCCGACCGGCTACCCCAGAGATTCCGGCGCCCGGACGGCTCCCTGACGAACTGGTGACGCCGGGGGCGCTACAGCCGCGCAGGGCCGCCGTTAGGTGTTGCTCCATGTCCGGAGTCTCGGCTGGCCCTCGTTGGTGCAGTCGGGGTGGTCCCCGGCGAAGCGGTTGCCCGGCGGCATCAGGCTCCAGTCCGGCAGCGTGCCGCCGTCGTAGGCGGCGCCGATGTCGTTGGAGTAGAAGACGTTTCCGTGCGATGCGCACTCCTGGGAGGTCGGCCGGTCGCACCCGGTCGTGGGATGGCAGAACCACTCCTCGTACGCGCCGCGCACCCCGGTCCTGCGGAAGGTGTTGTCGAAGAGGCGGTTGCCGTTGCTGTCGTTGCGTGTCCGCGTTGCATCGCCGCTGACCAGCTCGAACCGGTTCCGCGTCACCGTGTTCCCATTGCTGTGGGTCTCCAGGTAGACGCCGTGCATGAGCTTGCCCTCAGCGCCCGTGTTCTCCAGCCGGTTGAAATGGCTGGCCTCGACCCGGTTGTCCCTCGAGTTGGCCAGCGACAGCGCCGCCGTGCCGGCGGTCTGCGCTGCGTGCTTGTTGCCGAGCCTGGTGAAGGTCATGCCCCAGATGATGTTCTTGTTGGCTCCCTTGGTGGCGGGCAGGCGCCGCCCGCCGGACGTGGTGAACCTGCCGACGATCTGGAGCCCGTTGGCGTAGTTCTGCACCTGCAGGTAGTAAAACCGCAGCATGGTGGCGCCGCCCGGATGTTCGCTGGGGAGCGTGGCCTTGAACCACCACCCGGCCGCGCCACCTCCGTCGAAGATCGGCACACCGTCGGCCGGCCTGCCGTTGCCGGGCGTGTAGCCGGTGGGCAGGAAGGAGATGGCGTGGCCCGGCACGTAGTGGTCCCACGACACCTGACTGGGCTGCCGGTAGGTGCCCCGGGCGATGCGGACCTCGACGTCCTTGTCCGGGGCGGCCGCCTTGAGCAGGGCCTGTACCCGAGCGAGGCTCGCCACCGCGGATGTGCGCGTGCAGCCGTCGGCGACGTCGGACCCGTCTGCGGCCATGAAGATCCGGTAGACCTCGCCGCTGGCCGGGCAGGCCGCGGCCGGCTGCAGTGGATCCGCGGCGGCGTGCGCCAGGTCACGGCCACCGCCTGCGGCGACCACGTTGCGCAGCATGACGAGCACGGCGTAACGGGCGGTATAGCCGACCGCGATCGACGCCTCGACGCAGTTCTTAGGAAGCGTGTGGTGCTACCGCGCCTTCGAGGTGTTCACGTCCCATCTGGTGACGCGGAGCCCGTCCTCTGACCAGGTGACGGCGACGTTCAGTCCCGCCTGGCTATGCGCCAATTCGCGCTGTCCCCTATGGGCAGATGAGTGACGTACACGCCGTCGGGCCCGGGCTGGAGATAATCAGGGGCATAGGCGTTCCGGATCCTGTATCTGGTGCCGTCCATCAGCACGGTCTTCCAGTGCATCGTCGACAGGTTGCCTCCGAACGCGTCGCAGTCGTAGGAGCCGACTCGGTCCTCCCTGCCTTCCATCCTCAGGCACTTCCCGGTCCACCTGTTCTTGAGCAACCGGTAGCCGTCGGTCCGATCGGGATTGATCCAATGCCACTCCTGGGCTTTGGCATCGGCATCACAGGGCTGCATGCGGATGGCGCCACTGGCGTAGGTGGTCAGGCAATCGCCGGACAAGACATTCCTGAACGCCCAATAGATGACGGCAGAGGCCGACGCGTCGCCGGATGCCGACGCGGCCGACGCGGCGGGGGTCGCTCCGGTGATCAGGATGTATCCCGCCGCGGCGACGATCGCGCTGCTCATTGCCAGGCTCTTCGCCGATCGCCGCCGGGGCTGCGCTGCTCGGGTCTCGATCTCGGGCATGGCGTTAGACCACCTTTCCTGTTGGAGTGCTGTGTCGCCGTACAAGAGCGTCGCGCGTGCCGGAGTGTGACATCGAGCGGCCCGGCAGCGCGTGCCGAGGTGGTGGGCGGGCAGCTGGCCTGACCGCCGTGATGTTCGATCCCTCCGCCACCAGAGAGACCAGAGTCACCGCAGTGGCAGCGTTCCTGCCGCACCAGGCAGGCCGCCTCCCAGCCCTGCTGCTGGAGTTCCGTTCGACGATGATCAAGAAGCCCGGACGTCGCTAACGCGTCAGCACGGTGGCCGCTGGCGAATCCTGCAGCACATCACCACCTGCGCCTCTTGGCCGACGTGCCCGCGCCCGTCCGCCTGCTGCGCCCTCACCTCGCGCCTGCGATCACAACCATCCGAAAGATCTCGGAGAAGGCCCGGCTGATGCTCTCGGGGCGGGGCATCCGCTACCCGGTGCCCGACGGGATGCCCGCTTCGCCGCTGGCCGGCACCGGGTGCCCGATCTGCCGATCGGCGGTGGTCGGTTGTACGAGCTGATGCGTACCGGCCGGTTCGTCCTGCTGGATGCCACCGCCGCGCACGCGGCAGCGACGCCCGGGCGCGACCGTGTCGACGTGGTGCGCGCCGACCGGGCGACCCCGTACGGCGCGGCCGCCACCCTCCTGATCCGGCCCGACGGCTAAAAGCTGTTTTTAGATCACTGACTAGTTGTGGCGATCTTGTCACGATTAGTGCATGAGTCGTGGTGACTTGACGAACGCAGAGTGGGAGCGGCTCAGGCCGCTGCTGCCTGAAGGTGGCGGGAGGGGCAGGCGGTGGAATGACCACCGCACGACCATCGACGGGGTGTTGTATCGGGCGCGCACTGGAGTGCCCTGGCGGATCTGCCCGAGCGGTTCGGCCCGTGGATCACGGTCTACAAACGGCACCGCCGCTGGTCGGCCGATGGCACCTGGCAGATGCTGCTGACCGCGATCCAGGCCGAGCAGGACGCCGAAGGGCGGGTGGACTGGGACATCTCCGTGGACTCCACCACCATCCGGG